>NZ_JBMOWO010000069.1:0-176142 GCF_049310525.1 Pseudomonas sp. GZD-222 | reverse complement strand
TGGGTGTTTGTTCTCCCCTCCCCCCCCCCCTCTCCCCCCTCCCCCCCCCCCCCCCCCCCCCCCCCCCCCCCCTCCCACCCAGTCAACGCTCCATGACATAGGTGCCAGGTGCGGGGCAGAGGGGCGGGTACTTGCGCGAGCCAAGTTTCTTCGGCGCCGGCAGGCTGTCGCCCGAGCGTTGCCCGATCCATTCACGCCAATGCGGCCACCAGCTACCTTGCTGGCGCTCCCCGGCGTTGTGCAGCCAGGTTTCCGGGGTCTCGGCAGTGGCGGGCGCCGCGTAGTAGAACGACTTGGGATTGCCCGGCGGGTTCACCAGGCTCTGCAAGTGGCCGGCGTTGGACAGCACATAGGTGGTGTCCTCGCCAAACAGCCGGGCGGTGCCGTAGCAGCCTTGCCAAGGGGTGATGTGGTCGGTGGTACCGCCGACCACATAGGCACCCACCTGCACCTGGGTCATGTCGATCGACTCGCCGGCAATCTCCAGGGTGCCCGGGTTGCTGTAGGGGTTCTGCTGGATCAGGTCGAGGTAGTCCGCGTGCAGTTGGGCGGGCAGTCGCGTGGTGTCGTTGTTCCAGGCCAGGATGTCGAAAGCCGGCGGCTTGTTGCCCAACAGGTAATTGTTGACCCAGTAGTTCCAGATCAGGTCGTTGGGCCGCATCCAGGCGAACATGCTGGCCATGCCCTGGCCGCTCAGTACGCCCTTGCGCCGGGAGCTGGCCTTGGCCGCGCGCAGGGCCGACGGGGTGGTGAACAGCCCCAGGGTGGTGTCGCCCAGCGCCGAGGGCATGTCGAGCACGCACACGGCCCAACTGGTGTTGGCCACTTTGTGGCCTTCGCCACGGGCCGCCAGCCAGCCCAGATAGGCCGCCAGGGTGATGCCGCCGGAGCAGGAGCCCCACATGTTCACATCCGCGCTACCGGTGACCTTGCGTGCCACGTCCACCGCCTGGTCGAGGCACAGCGCGTAATCGGACAAGCCCCAATCGCGGTGCTCGCGGGTGGGATTGCGCCAACTGATGACGAACAGGTTCACGCCGCTGTCCTGGATCCACTTGATCAGGCTTTTTTCCGGCGCCAGGTCGATGGCGTAGTACTTGTTGATTTGCGGCGGCGACATCACCAAGGGCCGGGCATAGACATTCTCGGTGGTGGGCGCGAACTGCAGCAGCTCGAACATCTCGTTGCGAAACACCACTTCGCCCTTGGCTGCGGCGATGTTTTCGCCAACCTTGAACGGCGTGCTGTCGACCTGTCTCGGCAGCCCACGGTTGTTCAGCATATCGTCGCCGAATTGGCGCATACCCCTGGCCAGGCTCATGCCACCGGTGTCCACCAGTTTGCGCAGCGCTGCCGGATTGGTCAGCGGCGAATTGCTCGGTGCCATTGCATCGGCCAGCAGCGCTGCCACAAACCGGGCCCGGCTCTTTTCCAGCGGGGCAAGGTCGGTGGATTCGATGAAGCGGGTCAGCTCACTTTGGCCGGCCAGGTAGCTCTGCAGCAGTGCGCGCAGGAAGGCGTTGGATTGCCAGGCTGGATCGGCGAAACGCTTGTCCTTCGGATCCGGGGCGATGCTGGAGTTACCGCGGACGATGCCGCGCAGCGCCTTCAGGTAACCACCCAGATGAGCGCCGGCTTTGAGTGGCGACTTGCCTACGGCCTTGAGCAGGTAGCCGGCCGAGCTGGCCAGGTCGGCAGGCCGCACGCTGACGAGTGGATTGCCTGCCAGGGTCTGGTTGGCAGCCGTGCCGATCAGCTCTTGTTGCCGGGTGCTGTCCGGAACATCGCCATCCTTGCGAACGCGACGCTTTCGGACGGTTGTCCGGGGGCGTTGAGTGGGAGTTTCGGTCTCGCTGGTTCGGGTGGATCTGCTCATGGCGGCTCTCGTGTTTCCGGGCGCTGTGTTGTTGTGCTCCCACTCTAGGGCAGCAGCGGCCGCGGTCGCCTCTCATCGCACGACAGCAAATTTTCATTTCATGACAGGGGAATCCAGCGTCGATGAACTGACACAAGAGCGCGCTAGTTGATCTGCACAATGACCGGACCTTCCGTCACGATCGGCGGCTCTGCGTGGATATGGGCTGCATTTTTCTGAATCCACTCACGTGCGACTTTCAGGCTCGCATCGCTGCCGGCCTTGTCTGTACACACAGTCACTGCCGTACCACCATCACCGGTATTGAGCAGCGTGTAGCTTACGAGGCCGGGCACTGTTCGCAGGGTGGCTTCGACGTCGGTACTGCGCGTTTCCAGCAGCTCGAAGAGCTGCTTTGCGCCACTGCCCAGGTAGGTTCTTATCACCGCGTACATGTTCGTCTCCCTCGGGAGCATGCTCATTCAGATCCACTGATGGCGACAATCATCCAGGTTTCAACGTGCCCCGATTCATTAAGCTTAGCCACACGCCGACGGCCAGAGAAATGCAACGACCATCGGCTGCTTCTGGTCGTCAACAGAATCCCGCGAAAAGCACTCAGGTATCTAAACTTGTCTGTAAGCCTGGAGTTACCGGCTGACCAGGAAAGCACGAGACAAAGAAACGAGCCGCACGTGTCGAGGTTCAACCCGGCGAGGAGCGAAGACGATGAGCGCGTTGCGATTGGGCACGTTGGTAGTGGTGGCATGGGTGACCCTGGTGACGGCATCGGGTATGGCCCGCGCCGAAGGGGTTGCCTTGATTACCGGCGAGCAATGGCTGCAGTCGTCGGAGCATCTCAAGAAGGTCTACCTCATCGGCATTGCCAATGCCTACGAGGTGGAGGCGGCCTACTACAAAGCGAAACCGCCTTCCGATGAGCACAGCCTGATTCCACGTTTCGGCAGAGGCTTGAAGGGCCAAACGCTCGACACCGTGCGCGAAGGGCTCAACCAGTGGTACGCCGCCCATCCCGACCAAGTGAAACGGCCCGTCATCGAGACCATCTGGTTCGAGATGGTCGTGCCCGGTCTGAAGCAGAACCAGTAATGGAGGTGAACATGAACAGATCCCTATTGTTTGCCGCAGCCCTAACTGCGGCGAGTGCGATCGGCTGCACCTCGATGTCCGCTCAGCAGCAGGGAACGGTGAGCGGTGCCGCCATCGGTGCTGCGGCCGGCGCTGGCATTGCTGCGATCTCCGGCGGCAGTGGTTGGACTGGCGCCGCGATCGGCGCTGTCGCCGGCGGGGTTGCCGGCAACATCAGAGGCAGCAGGCAGCAGAAATAGGCGGGCCAATCCGCGTTATGACAGAGGCTTGGCAGGGGCGGGTAGGGAAAATGAATCCGTGCCTTTTCCAGAGGCCTATCGCGGATCACGCTCCGGCAACACTGTCAGCGCACACTCACAGGCACTACGCAGCGCAACCGCTGGCACACCATCGCGGGCCTGCACCGAAATGCCATGCAGGAAGGTGGCATAGAAATGCCCCAGCGCTTGAACGTCCGCACCAGGCGGCAACTGGCCGTCAGCGCGGGCCTGGTGCAGGCGCGCGATAATCGACTCGGTGCGCTGCCGGCGGTGCCCGGACAACCAGGTGAGGATCCCGGTGTTTTCCGGTGCGACACCGCTGGCCGCGCTCACTACCAGGCAGCCGCGAGGTTCGTCGGCCCGGGTGTAGGTGCTGACGGCGGCATCGAGCATCTGTGCCAGCGCCTGGCGAACATCCGGTAGGTCCAGTGTGCGGTCGGCGAAGCCACCTTCGGCGGATTCATACAACGCTACGGCCTCTTCGAACAGCTGTTGCTTGCTGCCGAATGCCGCATAGATGCGCGCCGACGCGATGCCCAGCGTGTTCACCAGCATCGACATCGACGTGCCTTCATAGCCGTGTTCCCAGAACAACAGCATCGCCTTGCGCAACGCGTTCTGTTTGTCGAATTCCCTGGGACGCCCTGCCATCGCCTACCTGTCCTGAACTGGTCAAGCGGCCATTCTATCCATTTCGGGGTTGACGGCCAGCATTAATCGATCCTATTGTTTGTCGATCAACAAACAATAGGATCGATCGTATGAAAACCCTCAAAGGCCCCAGCCTTCATCTCGCCCAGTTCAGTGCTGACTGTCCTCCGTTCAACAGCCTGGACAGCATCGCCGATTGGGCCAGCGGCCTGGGCTTCAAGGCCTTGCAGGTGCCGGCCTGGGACGAGCGTCTGTTCAATGTCGCTCAAGCGGCGCAAAGTCTCGATTACTGTGACGAAATCAAGGGCAAGCTGGCCGAGCGCGGCCTGCAGATCAGTGAACTGAGCACCCATATGTTCGGTCAGTTGGTCGCGGTCCATCCCGCCTACGACGCCATGTGCGATGCCTTCGCCCCCACGGCCCTGCGCGGGCGGCCCGCAGAACGCACTGCCTGGGCCATCGAGCAGATGAAACTGGCGGCGCAAGCCAGCCGCAACCTCGGCCTGGAGGACATGGGGACTTTCTCCGGTTCGCTGGCCTGGCCGTACCTGTTCCCGTTTCCGCAACGCCCGGCAGGGTTGGTCGAGACGGCTTTCGAGGAACTGGCGCGGCGCTGGCGGCCGATCCTCGACGTCTGTGACGAGCAGGGCGTCAACCTGTGCTACGAGATTCATCCCGCCGAAGACCTGCACGATGGCACCAGCTTCGAACGTTTCCACGCCCTGGTGGGTGAGCACGAGCGTTGCCGGATTCTCTTTGACCCCAGCCACTTCGTGCTCCAGCAACTCGACTACCTTGGCTACCTGGACCTCTATCACCCGTTCATCCGCATGTTTCACGTCAAGGACGCCGAGTTTTATCCAAGCGCGCGCCAGGGGGTGTATGGCGGCTATAGCGGCTGGGCCGAGCGTGCCGGTCGGTTTCGCTCGCTGGGCGACGGCCAGGTGGATTTCAAACGCATCTTTTCCAAGCTCGCGCAGTACGACTACGCCGGCTGGGCGACGCTTGAGTGGGAGTGCTGCCTGAAAGACCAGGAGGATGGCGCCCGCGAGGGCGTGGAGTTCATCAACCGCCACATTATCCGGGTGACCGGGCAGGTGTTCGACGACTTTGCCGGTGCGCCGGTTGACGCTGGACAGATTGCCCGGATGCTCGGCGTTCACCCGCAGGAGGCTTGCGCATGAGCGTACCACTCGACGCGTCGACAGATGCATTCACCCATACCCATGTCCATGTCGACGGCCTGCGTATCCACTGCGTGGTGGCGGGCGAGGGTGAGCCGGTGCTGCTGGTGCCGGGCTGGCCGCAGACCTGGTATGCCTGGCGCCATGTGATGCGCGCGCTGGCCGAGTGCGGTTTCATGGCCATCGCCGTCGATCCGCCGGGCCTGGGTGACTCCGATCGCCCGGCCCAGGGCTACGACACCGGCAACGTCGCCCGGCTGCTGCATCTGGCCATGACCCAACTTGGCCACGCTCGCTACCACCTGGTCGGCCATGACGTGGGCATGTGGGTGGCGTATGCGCTTGCCAGCGACCAGCCGCAGGCGGTGCGCACCCTGACGGTGGCCGAAGCCGTCATTCCCGGGTTGGCAGCGGCGCCATCGATCTTCGTCGCGCCACAGGAGAACATCTTCCTCTGGCACTTCCTGTTTAACCAGGTGCGCGATTTGCCGGAGTTTCTGATTGCGGGCCGCGAGGACGGCTACCTGAACTTCATGTTCGATCGCTGGGCGGTGCAGCGTCATGCGGTGGCGTCGGACGTCTACATCCGCGCCTATTCGACACCGGGTGGCCTGCGCGGTGGCTTCGAATACTACCGGGCGATACCCGAAACGATCCGCCAGAACACCGAGCGCGCCCGGCGCGAACTGGAGATGCCGGTGCTGGCGATCGGTGCGCAACATGCCACGGGTGATGCCCCCTTGCAGACACTGAAGGCGCATGCCCGATCGCTGCGCGGGGTGGTCATTCCCGATTGTGGGCACTTCGTGATGGAGGAAGCGCCGCAGGCGTTCAACGAGCAGTTGCTGGCGTTTCTGCAGGACGCGTAAAGCGGTGCCGCCGTGGACCGGGATAGCCTGTGCAGCGGGACGCCAACTCGCGTTGGCGTCGTTCCGATGTCAGTTGTGGTAGGCGCATAGGCATGTAACCTCTGGGGGGACATGAATCTGTCCCCCTCGCTTTTTTGTTGTGCGCGCATGAAAGCTACGACATACCGGCGCACAGATTCAGCCAATGTCTTGCATCGACCGGTTGAATCCACAGCCGATAGCTGCCTGTCGAGGGTGACCGCTATCGACCCGTCGTTCTAGTTTTGGCTGGCCTCGCGTGCCTTGCTCTCTACCCACTTATGTTGTTCTGGCCGTCTGGCTGGGCTTGGCACGTCGGTCACTCGGACTACCCGATGATGATCGTTGGCATCTACGCCACACTTGGCGTGTTCTTGATCCCGGGAAGTCGCGTTTCTACGCAATTTTTTGCTCTGGTGATCAACTAACGCTGACAGATTTTACGTAGCAACGCAGCCTTCAAGAATGTGTCCGCGTTTTTTCCCGCCTGGGACTTTTTCTGCTTGGCTACTTCAGACGAACCTTGGCGCGTGATAAACCAAAAATCGTCATGTAGCATAGACCCATGAGTAGTTCTACAGCCATCCCCTCACTACGCGCTTCTGCACCAACTCTAGAAGGTTTGTGAATGATAAAGACTATCCCGATGTGGAAAATGGTAATGGCCACCAAAGGTAAGATAACGGTACTTGTAGTACTGGCATTCGTACCTGTTTTCATCGTTGGCGGCGCGTGGATGTTTCTTGACGGGCTGCAAAATGGGCAAAATCGCCAGGCTGCAATGGGGCTTTTTGGCGTGGTTTTTTTTGGTGCGTGCACCCTGATTTTTGCGCCTTCAAAAAAATATATTCCCGGCAAAACATTTCTGGGTTATAGAAATAAAAAGCTCAGTTCGCAGACGGCCATTAATTACGGTTACGGAATCATTGTTTTTATTTCCGCAGTTTGTGTGGTTTTTGCACCGAAGAACGCAGTAAGTGCGATAGGCTATGGAATGACAGGCATCTTTGGCCTTTATGTTCTATCAAAAAGCTTAAAATTTCACGCCAATATTGATTTTTCGACAAATGAATATTTGGCAACCGAACTGGGATTTCCTGTAGGGGAGAAAATTCAGGTCAGCTACCAGAATTTTGATGCTGATGACGTTGATGTTGGTAGCAATGCTTTTGCCGCATCAGCGACAAAATTAATTGTGGCGTCGTTTGATGGGCATCTTTGGGGAAAGCTGTCACGGGATCTGAATCAGATCTCGCACATTGGCATCATTGGCGATGAAAGTCAAAATTACTTCGTTAAATTACAGTTCAATGATGGCGCCGATGCGTTGTTGCGAATTGGACTCTATGAAAAGCTCACGTCAAGTCCTATCTTGGTAATAAGAAGGTTGTTGGAAACGATTGATGCAAGTCTCCTGAGTGGTAGTGGTGTATCACAGACAACCCAAAGACGTCGGGTAGTTGTCAACTCTGGAACTCCAGCCGAAATTTCGAAAAATGTTGCGCCGCCATCCATGGCACCTGTGCGCAACATTGAGGTTGTCCCTGGCGTATTAAATGCTACCCAGGACGCAGAAGAAGTTGTTCCCGGTCGTAAGCTGGAGCTTTAACAATGTCTCATTGTACAAAGTTTGAATTTTCTTATGTCAATGAAGAAGTCATTGCCAAAGCCTTCGGCAAATTGGATCTTAGCCCAACGACTGGTCTGGTTTCCATATTTTCCAGCGACTTCAGTAAAAAGGTGTTGAGCAAAATAGGCTATATGGGTAAGCAGCAATTCAGGGCTATTTGTGGTCAAACGGCTGATAAATTCAATCTATTTGTTTGTCAAGTTGAGGAGGGCTCCTACAAGCTCCTCATCGAACGAGAAACTATTTCGGCCGGCGATGAAGCAATAATGGCTGATTTGGCTTTAAGCTTTCAGAAAGCGTACGTCAGCGTAGCCATCGATGAAACTATCAAGCGTATAGACGCATCAGGTGTTCCTGCAAGAGTCAAAGAAACTTCTCAAGGGTTCGAGATTGAATTCGGACCTAGCTACGAATACGGCATTCATGTCACCTTTACGGGCGATGAAATCACGGAAGAAGTGCATGGCGTGAAAGGCGACATTTGCACAAAGCTTACTGAAGAGCTTGAGTCTCTACTTTCTAGCCCTACTGCGGAACTTGTGACTGAATGGAAGCCGGAATATACCGTAGTCCATGAAGAGCAAACCCTTCAAATTCTCAGCGCGAACTTCTAAATGGACATCAATGTACACCATATGGAGTTGAGCAGCGTTAACGGCCCCGGGTTGCGCTTGACATTATGGGTGCAGGGTTGTGCGCTGAATTGTAAGGGGTGCTTCAATCAGAGCACCCACGCTCGCGAAGCGAGTACGCTGATGTCTGTTGATGAATTGGCACAGAAGATAAATGCACTGGACATCGCTGGCGTTACCCTCTCTGGGGGGGAGCCGCTCGACCAGGCGCCAGCCTTGGAGCAATTAATAAATGCAGTCAATGGCGAGAAAAACTGGATACTTTACACAGGCTATACGCCAAAAGAGATATTCCACAACGACGCCATGATTCGTGTTGTTAAAGCCGTAGACTTGACGCTGGCTGGTCGGTATCGGCATAACGCGAGTCATCCCTATCAGCACAAACAGATTATCAAAGCCAGCGACAGAGTCGACATTGAATTTTTTCGCGCTAGAAGAGTTGTCGAGTTTATAGTTTCAAATTCTGGCGTTACTAAAACCGGTCTTCCGATGAGTGTTTAACTCAGTTCAAGCGCAGGGATAACAAGCATGAACCGTACCAAGCAGATAACAGATTACCTGAAAGCGCGCTATGCTATTTTGGTCATTGAAACGTTCGAGGAAGAGCGTGCGCTCAATGAAATTGCTGAAATCGCCAAGGCACTTAGCCATCGTTTGTTTGTTTGGAACTCAACGCTAGGCGTCCAGATAAATGGCGTCGTGGCCGGGGATAAAACCTTTGATTTGAAAGTAGCCTTGGATTTTTGCGAAGAAAAGGCGAAGGATGAAGGCAGCAAAAATATATTTGTTTTTTGTGATGCTCATAACTACCTTACCTCAAAATCAAATCCCGTCTATCGTCGTCGACTTCGAGATTTAGCCATCAATATCCGTTCACGTGGCTATCGAAGCAATTGCATTATCGTGGCGCCCAGCTTTGAAATTGCCAATGATCTTCAAAAGGAAATCACGTTCATTGATTTTCCTTTGCCATCAAGAGATGAAGTTAAGGATCAGATAAATAATTTTGTTAATTCATGGCAAGGCAACAGTAGCGTCAAGATTGATCTTTCCAGCGAGGCCAAAGATAAACTCATTGATGCCGCTTTGGGTCTCACGGGATTAGAGATTGACAATAGCTTGTCTCGTTCATTGGTATCCACCCTGAGTGTGAATGAAAATACCGTAAAAGACCTTCTTTCCGAAAAAAGACAAATTATACGGAAAACAGGTATTTTGGAATACATTGACTCAACGTTAAATCTCGAGGATGTTGGTGGCTTGGCAACGCTTAAGAAGTGGCTTAATTTGCGTAGTCAGTGTTTTGGGCAGATGGCTCAGGAGTTCGGTGTCGGAACCCCGAAGGGTTTGCTCTTGACTGGCGTTCCTGGTTGCGGTAAGTCGCTAACGGCGAAATGTGTATCGTCGTCATGGAACATGCCGTTATTGCGTTTGGACATGGGGAAAATTTTCCAAGGGTTGGTTGGCTCTTCAGAATCCAATATTCGTTCCGCACTACGTACGGCCGAAGCTATTTCGCCCTGCATCCTATGGATCGATGAAATTGAAAAAGGACTGTCCGGCTCTTCCGGAGGTGCATCTGATGGTGGCACGGCCTCACGCGTATTCGGTACATTGTTGACTTGGATGCAAGAAAAGACGGCGCCTGTTTTTGTGTTTGCTACCGCAAACAACATCAACAGCTTACCTCCGGAGTTGTTGAGGAAGGGGCGATTCGACGAAATATTTTTCGTTGACTTCCCGTCGACATTAGAAAGAAAGAAGATTCTTGAAATACACCTCAAGAAGTTGAAGCGTGACCCAGAAAAATTTGATTTGGATCGATTGGCTGCTCTAGGGGGGGAGCCGAATTTTGGTAAAGATGTTGTGCTCTCTGGTGCCGAAATCGAAGCGTGGGTTGGGGACTCGCTGATTGAAGCGTTCTCACGGCGGATGAATGGCTCAGGTGATGTAAGCGACCTGAATATGGCTGATTTTGAAACTACCATTTCGCGTTTAGTACCCATGAGCAAAATGCGTAAAGACGAGTTTATAAAACTACGTGATTGGGCGAATCAAAATGCAATTAGCGCATCGGCTATGGTTGCCGGTCAGAATGATACGGAAACTCAAATCGGCGGCAGGCAAATTGATTTTTAATCTGCGGTGATTTTTCGGTGGGTAAGGCTTTTCAGCAGAACCGAGTGCGCCCTGGGAAGAATGGATGACTTTCGTGGCCAACATTTCTTCCCTCGGAACAGAATTCCGAACCGCTAGATTCTGTATTTTCAGGCGCCCTCAAAGACTATCCGGATCCCCAAAAAACATCTGAATCCGCGACCGCAACCAGCGCTCCCCCGGATCATTGTCCTGTGACCCACGCCAGGCCATATGCAATTCAAAACTCTGCACCTCAACCGGCGGATCCTCGGCACGCAGGCCGCCGGCAGCGGTCAGTGTCTCGGCGGTGTAGTCGGGCACGGTGGCAAGGATATCGGTGCCCGCCAGCAAACTACCCAGGCCATTGAACTGCGGCACGGCAAGGACCACGTGGCGTTTGCGGCCGAGCTTTTCCAGGACCTCGTCCATAAAACCACCCAGGTCACCGGCAAACGACACCAGCGCATGGGGGCGGGCGCAGAAGTCGTCGAGGGTCAGGCTGCCGGGCATGGTGTCGGCGCGCAGCACTTTTGGCTTACTGCGGCGCAAGACTTTGCGCTTGGCGTTGGCGGGCAAATCGTTGGTCCAGCTGACCCCGACCGAAATCTCGCCGCTGGCCAGCAACGCCGGCATCAACAGATAGTTGACCCGGCGTACCACCAGCACGATGCCCGGCGCTTCGGCGCGGACGCGCTTGAGCAACTGCGGCAGCAGGGCGAACTCGGCGTCGTCGGACAGGCCGATACGAAACACTGTGGTGCTGGTGGCCGGGTCGAAGTCGGCAGCGCGGCTGACGGCCGTGGAGATCGAGTCGAGGGCCGGCGACAGCAGGGCGAAGATTTCCACCGCGCGTGCCGAGGGCTCCATGCTGCGGCCGGTACGCACGAACAACGGGTCGTCAAACAGGTTGCGCAGCCGCGACAGGGCGGCGCTGATGGCGGGTTGGCCGAGGAACAGCTTTTCAGCCGCTCGGGTCACGCTACGCTCGTGCATCAACGTCTCGAAGACGATCAGCAGGTTCAGGTCGACGCGGCGCAAGTCGTTACGGTTCATCGGCTCGGCTTCACTTCACGTTTGGGGCAGGGGTGAATCTTAAGGGTAAAGACTGCTACCCTGCACCGCATAATTTGCTGCATGCGGCATTACCATCAATCAATGACAGGCATGTTGACTATTAATGGCCACGGATGGTCTAACCGTAAAAGCCCGGATAGAGTTCAGGGTATTAGAGGTTCACTAGGCGAGGTTTGCGATGTCCCGCATGATCCGTTTCCACAAGTTCGGCCCGGCCGAGGTGCTCAAGATTGAAGAGCAGGCCGCGCCGCAGCCGGCTGCCGGCGAGGTGCAGATCCGCGTTGAAGCGATCGGGATCAGTTGGTACGACGTGCTCTGGCGGCAGAACCTGGCACCGTCCCAGGCGCGCTTGCCTGCCGGTATCGGACACGAGATGGCGGGTGTGGTCATGGCTGTGGGCGAGGGTGTCGATGACCTCGCGGTTGGCGACAAAGTAGCCAGCTTTCCGGCCAGCAGTGCCAATGAGCATCCGGTCTACGGCGAAATCATCGTGCTGCCGCGCACCGCGCTGACCCGCTACCCGGAAATTCTTTCGCCGATCGAGGCCAGCGTGCATTACACGCCGCTGCTGATAGCCTATTTCGCCTATGTCGACCTGGCTCGAGCCAAGGCGGGGCAGACGGCGCTGGTCACTGACGCCAGTCATTGCGCCGGTCCCGCCTTCGTTCAGCTGGGCAAGGCCCTGGGGCTGAAAGTGTTCGCCGCAACCAAGGACCCCGAGCAACGTGACTACCTGTTGAAGCTGGGTGCCGACAAGGTGATCGTCACCGAAGAGCAAGACTTGCTCATGCAGATCAACAAGTACACCGGCAACCGCGGGGTCGATATGGTCCTCGATGGCCTGGGCGGTCCGCAGATGTCGTTGCTCGGTGATGTGCTGGCGCCGCGTGGCAGCCTGGTACTGTATGGCCTGCAAGGTGGCAACCAGACGCCATTCCCGGCCTGTGCCGCGTTCCAGAAGAACATCCAGTTTTTCGTTCATTGCATCGGCAATTTCACCGGTAAGCCAGAACTTGGCATTACCCAGGACCAGGTCGCCCTGCAGCGGGCCCTGCGCGATATCAACCAGTTCACTGCAGATAAACTGCTGACGCCGCAAATCATCGAGGTGTACCCCTTGGAGAAAGTGGTCGAGGCGCACCGTAAAATGGACGAATGTCCATGCGGTGGGCGGTTGGTGCTGAAAATTGCCGACGCCTGAGACAATGGCTGATAAACAAGCCCGAGTATTACTCGGGCTTTTTTGTGCCTGTTTCCCAAGTGGCTTTCGGACTTTTCAATCAAGTATCTGCTCGGCACTATTAATCTGTCTGGATTAAAGAAGCACCCGTGCAATCTGCGCTGGTTTTTTAGCGCATTCTGTGTCTTTTATTCATCGCGCAACACCCGATAATAAGCTGTAGTTTGTACACTCAGGGAGTGAGTTGAAATGACGATAAATCTGATGATTCAGCTGCGAAGCAAGGCTGGGGCGGGTGTAGCCGCTACATTGTCCTGGCGTGCGGGGACGTTTATATAAGCGCTGTAGGAACTTGTAGGAAGTTTCCTAGGGTTTTAGCGGGCTCCTCATCTCTGTTGTTTGAATTGTTTCGCAGGAGCGATCTTTCAAGCGGCCGTAACTGAAATCAGGTGGGCGTTATGGGCAGTATTCACGATCAAGCCATGCAGTATGTATATCAGCAAGTATTGCAGCGTCTGCTTGAACACTTGTCGCAAGCACAAAAAGCCTCGCTGCAGTTATTGATTCAGCGGTTGCTTGTAGCAGCCGGTGGTATCGAGCATATCAAGGGTTTGCGTTTGATGTTCGTGTTCGATGCCAGTCAACCCTGTGCCCAAGCCCTGGCGTGCCTGAGAGCAGCGCAGTTGAGCATCGCCGCACGCTCTCCCGGAACGTTCCAGTTGCGCATCGCCACCGCGTGGCAGGCTGGCATGAGCACAACGGCGCGGGCAAACATTGATAGCAGCTTCTCGAGATTGTTCATGCATGATGACCCGCGCATCGATTTGCTCGTGCTCGATGACGGCCATCTGTTGCCTTACGACAGTCGCCGCCCGCGGTCCAGTGAGCAGCAGCAGGCAGAGCGACAGGAGTGGCTGCTATGCGGACACTTGTCGGAAGAGGCGCCACTGATGGCGAATTTTGCCAGTCATGGTTACCTGCATCTGGCTGAACTTGCCCGTCAGGCACTGCGCTGGAAGGGTGGTGTAGATGCCATCGTCAGCGCCGAGCCGCTGGTGGATCGCAAGCGCTACCTGGCCTGGAGCCGACGTTCATTGCGCAATGCCGACTTGCTCGGCGTTCGCCCTATCCACAGCTGTGCAACGTCGTTGCTCGACGGCATGGGCGAACTGCGTTTGCGCTACCTGAACTTCCTGCTGGGAGAGGAGCAGGTGAACGTGGAACTGCCAGAGTCCGACACCAGTTATCGGCCGGCATTGCGCTTTATCACCATCGACGATCTGGTCGCTGATCATGACCTGGCCCAGGGCGAGCGCCTGGGCCGCTTCCTGGGTTACAGCGTCGATGAGCAGGCCTTTTCCTGCGGGCGCTCCGGCGCTGCCAATCCGTTACTGCTGGCCCACTTGCAGGGGCTGCGAGCAGAGTTCATCGGCAACACCCGCTACCGCGATGGTATCGAGTCGTACCTGCAGCAAACTCGCCATCTGCTGCAGCGCAAGGGCGTTACGCCAGCCCAGCAAGCCCGCGTGCTCAATCACTGGCAGCCTGGCGAGCTGGATGAGCGGCGTGCGCAGGCCAATGACTTCGCCCAGCGCGCCTATGGCCTGGGTGAAGCGCAACTGGTGTGCCAATTGTTCAGTCCTTTTGTGCGGCAGGGGTTGCAACTGGAGGCTTTTCTGCGCCGCTGCCACCCCGGCATGCTGGTTGCCGTCCCGTACTTGCATAAGGCGTTGCGCGGGCAACCGGCCCCGGAACCGGTGGTGCAATGGTTGGTGGACACCAGCGGCTTGCCACTGGTCATGCTGCAGAAGCTGTATGACCGTGAACCCTTGGCCGGCCGCCTTGCGGATTGCCTGTTGAGCAGTTTGCAGGTGCGCGGTGCCGATCTGCGCCACCTGAACGTTGGTACGGCGAACGACACGCTAAAGAGAGGCGAACAGGTTGGCCGTTATTGATGAAGAGCAACGAGTTTGCCTATCAGGCGGTGTATCGCTACCTGCTTGAACTGATTGCCCAATTGGCGCCTGGCAGCTACAGCAAGTTGCCTTCGCTACGCGACTTGTCGCGGCGCCTGAATGTCTCGATCTCGACTGTCCAGTATGCCTACGCCATGCTCGAGCACGAGGGGCGGGTACAGTCAGTGCCCAAGTCTGGCTACTTTGCCAGGGGCGGCGAAATTGCCGGGCAGTCCCGGCGTAGCGAAGACCTGTTGCAAGACCTGCAGCAGCACACCCGCAGCCCGCAGATGCAGGTGTTCAACAGCACGCAATCCTTGCCTTCCCTGGAAGCGAACCTGCTGGGTATCGAGCGCCAATTGCTGCGCCAGTATCCGCGCGCTGCCGGATGTGTCGATGCTTGCGGCGAAGTAGAGCTGCGCACGGCACTGGCGGCACGCTATACCCAGTCAGTGCAGCTGTATTGGCATGCCGAAGATGTTTACCTGGCACCGGACCTGCGTTCGCTGTTCGAGGCCTTGCTGGCCGCGCTGGAATTGCAGGGCAGCACGGTACTGGTGACTTCACCCTGTTCCTGGCGCTTGCTGAGAGTCTTGCAGGCCGCAGGACTACGGGTCATCGAGCTGCGCCTGGAGGCTGATGGGGCGTTGGACCTGGAGCGCTTTGCCAGTCTGCTTGAGCGCGAGCCTGTGCGCATGGTCCTCTTGCCTTCGCGCTTGAACAGCCCCCACGGCAGCTTGATGGCGCCGGAGCATTATCCGGCCATTGGCGATCTACTGACCCGACACGGAGTGTGGCTGCTGGAAAACGACCTGGACGGCGAACACTGCTTTGTTGCGCGTCCCCAGGTTTGCCTGCGGGAGCTAGTCGACCCGCAGCGACTGTTGGTGTTCTCGTCTCTGGCACGCACGGTGGGGGCTGAGGCGCCCTATGCCTATTTGCTGTCGCGCCAGTGCTCGCAACAATTGCAGCGCCAGTTCCTGGCCCGCGGCTTTTGCTTGCCGCCCCTGCGCCAACAAGCGGTGGCGCGGCTGTATGCGAAGGGGCGGATTGATGTTCACCTGGAGCAGGTGCGGCTGCATTTGCGCGAGCGCGTCAGTCATCTGTATCAGCAAATGCAGACCTACCTGGGCGACCACCTGCACTTCCAGATGCCCGCGGGTGGCGCCACGATCTGGGCTCAAGCGCGGGCGCTGCTGGACTCGCGGGCGTTGTTTCAGCGCATGCTTGACCAGGGGCTGATGATCGCGCCGGGTGAGCTGTTCAGCCTGCAGGGTGACTATCGTCAGCATTTGCGCTTGGGTTGGCCGGCAAAGCAAGCGCACGATCTTCAGAGTGGGCTGAGCCTATTGTGCGAAGCGCTGCAACGGGCTCAGAAGGCCAGCAGGTAGCGCAGGGTCAACTGGTCGCCCTCGGCGCGATTGCGCGCCCCGGATTCGCTGTAGTAGTTGACGAACACACTGTGTCCGCCGGTGCTGTAGCGCACGCCGGGGCCGAAGCCGAACACCTGTTCTTTGGAGTCCTGCTGGCGATGGCCATCGACCCGGTCGGCACTGATCTGCTTGAGATGATAGCCAGCCAGGCCCACGCGCCAATGATCGTCCAGGGCGTAGGAGGCGGCGAAGTTGCTGTGCACTGCTTCACCCGGCTGAATGTCATCGGCTTGCAGGCGTGCCGCCGGGCTGTCGTTGCGGCTGTTCCAGGCGTAGTGCAGGCGCCCGCTGAACTCCAGGCGCTCGCTGGCCAGCCAGGTGAAGGCGTAGTGCGGGCTGAAGGTCCAGACGTTGCTGCCGGTGTTGATCTGGGCGTTCTTGTCGTAGTCGCCGGTGGGCAGGGTGAAAACGAAGTTCAAGCGTTGCCAGAACGGGCGGCCAAACAGCATGACCGGGTCCCACTGCAGCAGTAGCGGACTGACCACCAGATCACCCTGGCGCGTGCGGGTGCCGCTTGGGCCACCGTCGATGTCCAGGTCCAGGTGCACCAGGGGTAACAGCACCTCCGCACCGTAATAGGCGCCGGCAATGCGCTGTTCGCTGATATAGGCGAAGTGCGGCAGCAGCGTGGCACTGCGTACCCGCTGGCGGCCGGGTACCGAATGGCCGCCGGCATCGACGGCCTGGTTGCTGCGGTTGTACTGCAGCGGCAGCTCGAAGAGCATGCCAGGCTGGGTAATGCCGTCGAGGAAGCTGGTATTACCCAGGGGCAGGGGAGGCAGGCTGACACTGTCGGCCTGGGCTTCCAGGCACACGAGTGGCCAGAGCAGGCCAAGGGTGGGCAGGTGGGCTGCACGCATGCAAGAGTCTCTTTATTGGACGTTGATCAAAGCAGGTTGAAGGGGTAGTCGAGGATCACCCGGTATTCGTCGGCGCTGGCGTTGCCACGGGTGTTTCCCGGGGCGGTATAGCCGTCGCCGGGGCGATGGCTGGCCCAGCGCAAGGTCAGGTTCAGGCCCTTGGCCGGGCCGTTGGGCACGGCATAGCGCAGGGCGATATCGCGTTCCCAGTGTTTGGCGTGCTTGCCCTCGGGGTTGTAGATGTAGCCGTAACCAGGGCTGGCCGGGTCGACACGGGTAAGATCGGCCTCGCCGCGGGTGTAGCCGACACTGAGCTGCAGGTTGGGGGCACGCAGGGCTTGCAGGCTGGTCTGGTACTGCAGTTTCCAGGACTTCTCCCCTGGCCCGTTGAAGTCGGCGTACTGCATGGCGTTGTTCAGATAGAGGAAGGTTCGATCATTCTGGGCGAGGAAGTCGAAAGGGGTGTCGCCATCGATTTTTTGCAGGCCGAGGCTGAGCGACTGGCTACCCTGCGCCAGGGTCAGGCCGGCGCTGTAGGCGTCGTTATCGATGCGCCCCAGCTGACTGCGCCCCTGGTCGCGGGTCTTGTAGTAGTGCAGGTAGGGCGTCAGGCGCAGGTCGCGGTACACCGCAAAGGTCTTGCTCAGGCCTAAATAGTGCTGGTCCCACAGGTCGGCAAGGCGGCCGCTGTACCAGGTCAGGTTCAGCGATTGCGCTGCACCGTAGGTGGCGCCAAACCAGGTCATATGCGAACTTTCCCGGTCGGGGGCAACGCCTGCGCGGTTGCCATTGCCGTAGGCACTTTGCAGGTTGCTGTGGCCGCTCTGGTTACGCAAGCGCGTCGACTCGACCCAGCCGGCGTCGAACATCACTTGCTCGATGCTGAAGTTTTTGACCGTCACCCCGCGGTAGCTCTGGGGGAACAGGCGGCTGCTGCCACTGGCGATCAGTGGATTTTCCAGCAGTTGATCGCCGACCTTGAGCAGGCTGTCGAAGGCGCGAAATTTTACCGCGGCTCCGGCTGCGGAAAACTCATCCTGCGGACGACCCTGGCTGTCTAAAGGCATCAATCCGGCACCGCCACGGCCACCACCGCCATCGAGTTTCAAGGCACTGAAAGCATGCACATCCAGGCCCATGCCAATCAGTGTGTCGGTGTACCCGGAGCGAAATGACAGCAGCACGCCCTGCGCCCATTCACGTTGGTCGCGCCGGGCCGGGGTGTGATGGTTGTCGCGGGCAAAGTAGTAATTGCGCAACAGGCCATTGAGACTTGAGCCGCTGACAAGGCCGGGGGCAATCGCCAGTTCTGCGTGCTGACGCTGGGTCAGGTCGAGGTTGATGTTGTCCCGTTGGCCCAGAGAGTTGTCAGCCTGGCTGGCGGTGGAAACACATATCAGGCCGAGGGCCATCATCGGTGATCGGCAGGGGATTACCCGGTTCATCAGTGCGGTGCCCCCAGGTTTTAGCGTTGTTCCAGTGGTGATACGTTGATCAGTCGAAATGTGTCGCCAGCGACCGCCTGAATCGAATAACTTGTGACTTTAGTGGGTTTGTGGCGGTCGCGTAATCCACATGTTCGGACTTCTAAGTCCCATTTTTGGAACGATCGAGAGTCCATGCATGATTGATCTGAATGAATTGTTCGTGTACTTGAAGGTAGTCGAGCAGGGGGGCTTTGCCGCTGCCGCTCGCCAGTTGGGCATGCCCAAGTCAACCGTCAGCCGCAAGGTCGGCAGCCTTGAAGAGCGTTTGGGCTTTCGCCTGATCCAGCGTTCCACCCGGTACTTCCAGGTCACTGAAATCGGTCAGGACTACTATCGCCATTGCCAGGCGATGATGGCTGAGGTGGAGGCTGCGGAGAGTGTGGTGCAACGCAACCGCGCCGAACCCTGCGGGACGATCCGGATCAGTTGCACCACCCTGTTGCTGAATTTTGCCCTGGCGCCGATGCTGGCCAGCTTCATGAACCGCTATCCACGGGTCGAGTTGCAGGTCAAATCCTTCAACCGCAAAGTCGATGTCATCAGCGAAGGTTTTGACCTTTCCTTGAGCCTGGCCTTTCTACCACTGGAGAACAGTGACCTGGTGATGAAACCACTGGCCCGTTGCCCCCAGGTGCTGGTGGGCAGCCCGCAATTGCTCGCGTGTCATGCGTCACCCCGATTACCGGCGCAGTTGCTCGAGTTGCCCAGTGTCGAGTGGGAGCGCACGCGTGCCAGCAATGCCTGGCAACTGAGCGACGGCGAGGAAGTGCTCGACGTTCGTCATCAACCGCGGCTGATCAGCGATGACGTTGCGACCGTCAAGCAGGCACTGCTCGACGGTGTGGGGATCGGCTGTGTGCCGCACTTTCTGGTGGCCGGTGAGCTGCAGCAGGGGCAGCTGCTGCAGGTGTTGCCATCATGGGCCCCGGCTGAGGGTGTGGTGGTGGCGATGTTCGCTTCGCGCCGCGGGCTGTTGCCTTCGGTACGGGCATTGATCGATTACCTCGACGAGGAATTCCAGACGACCTGGGGGCAACGCTAGCCGATCAGCGGTCAACGGGCAGGTTGCCAAGGGGGCTGATCTGTATGTATAACCAGTATCATTAACGCCTGCCAGTAGCCTTGCCGTGATCGCCCATTCTATCGACGACCCGTTCTATTACCTATACAACTTCCAGCAAGTGCTGCACTGGATCGCGCTGCGCTATGCCGATTTGCTCGATGACAGCGAGCGGGCTTTCATCAGCCAGTTCGACGAACTGCCACGTGCTTCCCAGGCGCTGCTGGTGCGCATGGTGATGCGCAAGGGCGAACTGTTTCGCCCGAGCAAGCTCGACTACGCCGAAATTGGCGCGCCGCTGCCAGCCTTGCAGCCATTGCTTGAACGGGGTTGGGTGACAGACGACAGCCCGTTGAACCTTGAACAGCTGTTTCAGGTGTTGCGCAAGGAAGAAATCGCCAGCGGATTTGCTGCGCAGTTGACGCGACCGCGAGCGCCCAAGGCCGAGCTGTTCGCCCAGTTGCAGGCCCTTGAGCTATCACCCCGGCCTTTGCATGACTGGTTGCCCGGCTTTGCAGAACCGCTCATCACGCTTCAGCTGCAAGCGATGTGCGACCGCTTTCGTCTGCTGTTCTTCGGCAACCTGTACCAGGACTGGTCGGAGTTTGTGCTGGCCGACCTGGGGTTGATGCGTTACGAACAGGTGGCCTTCAGTGACGAATCGCGGGCGCTGCGCCAGCGTAGCGATGTCGATCTGGCCCTGGCCTTGCACCGCTGCGCCGATTTGCTGGAGCAAGGGACGTCTGTACAGCAGGTCCTGGCCGAGGTCGAATCGCTGGAGAGTGACAACCCGTGGCTGTTGCGTCGTCGCTCGCGCCTGCTGTACCAGCTTGGCCAGCATAGCGAGCGTCTGGGGGACTGGGACCTGGCCTTGCAGATCTACCCGCGCAGCCAGCACCCGCAGGCACGGATCCGGCGTATCCGCGTGCTCGAACGCAGTGAGCAGTGGGACCAGGCCCATGCGTTGGCCACCGAGGTTGCCCAGCAACCTGCCGGCCCCATTGAAGTCCAGGCGCTGACACGGATATTGCCGCGCCTGCGGCGCAAACTGGGTGGGCCGGCACAACCACGGCGGGTAAAAACGCTCACCGGCCAGATTGAACTGCAACTGCCGCTGGAACAGGCCGTGCTGGGTGTGGAGCAGGCGGTGCAACTGCACCTCGAGCAAGAGGGGGGCGAGGTGCATTACGTCGAAAACACCCTGTTCAACAGCCTGTTCGGCCTGCTGTGCTGGGAGGCGATTTTCGCGCCGATGCCGGGGGCCTTCTTTCACCCGTTCCAGAGCGCACCGCAGGACTTGCACGACCCTGAGTTCCAGGCGCGGCGCAGCGGGCTGTTCAACGATTGCCTGGGGCAACTCGACGATGGCCGCTACCAGCAGACCATCCGCCAACATTTCGTCAGCAAGCAGGGCCTGCAGTCGCCTTTCGTGTATTGGCAGGTGCTCAACCAGCGCTTGCTCGATCAAGCCCTGGCTTGCCTGCCGGCGCCGCATCTCAAGCGCTGTTTCGAGCGCTTGCTTGACGATATCCAGAGCAACCGCGCCGGCATGCCCGACCTGATTCAGTTCTGGCCGGAGCAGCAACGCTACCGGATGATCGAGGTCAAGGGGCCGGGTGACCGCCTGCAGGATAACCAGCTGCGCTGGATCGACTTCTGCGCTGAACACGGCCTGCCGGTCGAAGTCTGCCATGTACGCTGGATCACGCCGGCGCCATGAGCTATCGCGTGGCGGTACGGGCATTGTGCGAGTTCAGCGCCAAGGTCGGTGATCTGGACCTGCGCTTCACACCGTCACCCACGGCCCAGGTGGGCATCAGTGGCCATCAACGGGTGGTCGCCCGCCGTGGCCCGGGCTTTGAAGCTGAGATCAGCCTTGAAGGGCAGTTCGCGGCCTTGCAGGTGCGCGGCAGGGCAGACGGCTATGACCCGCAGCTCAACCGCCTGGAAGAGATCAAGACCTACCGTGGTGACCTGGCCCGCCAGCCAGACAATCATCGCCAGTTGCACTGGGCGCAGGCGAAAATCTATGGCTGGCTGCTCTGCCAGCAGCGCCAACTCAGCGAAATCAACCTGGCGCTGGTGTATCTGGATGTCGACAGCGATAGCCAGACGCTGATTGAACAACACTGCAGCGCCGCAGCGCTCGAGGAGTTCTTCAACAGCCAGTGCGCACTGTTTCTGCACTGGGCCGAGCAACAAATGCAGCGAGTGGCGCTACGCGACGCCGGGCTGCAGGGCCTGGCATTTCCCCATGGCCAGTTTCGCCGTGGCCAGCGCGAGCTTGCCGAGACCGTGTACAAGGCGGTCAGTACCGGCCGTTGTCTGCTGGCGCAGGCCACTACGGGCATCGGCAAGACACTCGGCACGCTGTTCCCGTTGCTCAAGGCGATGGTCCCGCAGCAGCTGGACAAGGTTTTCTTCCTGACCGCGAAGACACCGGGTCGCGCCCTGGCGCTGGAGGCCTTGCAGCAGCTGCACGACAGTGCCCCTGGCCTTGCCCTGCGTAGCCTGGAACTGGTCGCCCGCGACAAGGCCTGCGAGTACCCCGGCACGGCCTGTCATGGTGAGGCCTGTCCATTGGCCAAAGGTTTCTACGACCGGCTACCGGCGGCCCGCCAGGCGGCCCAGGCACGGACTATCCTCGACAAGGCCGCCTTGCGCGAGATCGCCCTGGAGCATCAGGTCTGCCCTTACTATCTGGGGCAGGAGATGGCGCGCTGGGTCGACGTGCTGGTGGCAGACTACAACTATTACTTTGACCAGAGCGCCTTGCTGTATGGCCTGGCCCAGGTCAACCAGTGGCGCGTGGCACTGCTGGTGGACGAAGCGCACAACCTGGTGGAGCGGGCGCGGCAGATGTACAGCGCCAGCCTTGATCAATGGCAATTGCAGGCCCTGCGCCGCAGCAAACCCAACGGCATGGGCAGTGCGCTGGACCGCCTCAACCGGCAATGGAATGCGCTGCACAAGGCGCAAGTGGCGCCTTACCAGGTGGTCGACGCATTACCGGAGGCCTTCCTCAAGGCATTGCAGCACTGTGTCGGGCTGATCCAGGAGCAACTCAATCAGCAGCCCACCGGCACCGACCCGGCGCTGTTGCAGTTTCTCTTCGATGCGCTGCAGTTCATTCGCGTCAGCGAGCTGTTCGACGCCCATTTTCTCTTCGATATCAGCAAGCGCGAGGGACCGGGTAAACGCAGCCTGTCGACCTTGTGTCTGCGCAATGTGGTACCGGCCGCGCAGATCGGCCCGCGGATGGCGAGCGCTCGCAGCGCCACGCTGTTTTCCGCGACCCTGAGCCCGAGGCACTACTACGCCGACCTGCTGGGGATGCCGGCCGACACTGCCTGGCTGGAGGTGGCTTCACCCTTTGCCGCCGAGCAGTTGCGGGTCCAGGTGGTCAGTCAGGTATCCACCCGCTTTCAGCGTCGAGCAGCCTCGATTGCTCCGATTGTCGAGCTGATCGCCACGCAATATACCGCTGAGCCCGGCAATTACCTGGCGTTCTTCAGCAGCTTCGAATACATGCAGCAGGTAGCAACCTTGCTGGCCAGCGCGCATCCAGACATTGTCCAGTGGTGTCAGGCACCGGGCATGGATGAGATGCAGCGCCAGGGCTTCCTGCAGCGTTTTGAGCCCGAGGGGCGCGGCGTCGGCTTCGCCGTGCTCGGCGGCGCCTTCGGCGAGGGTGTCGACTTGCCGGGTACGCGTTTGATCGGGGCCTTTGTCGCTACCCTCGGACTACCCCAGGTCAACCCGGTCAACGAGCAGATCAAACAGCGCATGAGCCAGTTGTTCGGTGCCGGGTTTGACTACACCTACCTGTACCCCGGGGTGCAAAAGGTCATCCAGGCCGCAGGACGGGTCATTCGCGGCACCGACGACAGGGGCACGGTCATGTTGATCGACGACCGCTTCGCCGAGCCTCGGGTGCAGAGCATGTTTCCGGCCTGGTGGGCGCCCCAGCAGAAAAAATCCTGAGGCTGGGGAGCATTGGCGTCGCGTGCTTGTCAAAGTGCCAGTAAACTCTGTGGGTTTATTACCCTGAACATCCTTTCTTGAGGTTTTGCATGAAGCTCAGTCCTTTGGCAGGCAAACCGGCTCCAGCCTCCGTGCTGGTAGATATCCCGCGCCTGTTGACCGCCTACTACACCGGCCAGCCCGATGCCAGCATCGCTGGCCAACGCGTCGCGTTCGGCACCTCCGGGCACCGCGGCAGCTCACTGGACCTGAGCTTCAACGAGAACCATGTCGTGGCCATCAGTCAGGCGATCTGCCTGTACCGCCAGGCCAAGGGCATCGATGGTCCGCTGTTCATTGGCGCCGACACCCATGCGCTGTCGGCACCGGCTGCGGCAAGTGCTTTGCAGGTGCTGGCCGCCAATGGCGTTGAAGTCATGCTCTCCAAGGATGACGAGTACACGCCGACCCCGGCGGTGTCTCACGCCATCATCTGCTACAACCGCGGGCGCAGCAGCGGTCTGGCGGACGGCATTGTCATCACGCCGTCGCACAACCCGCCGCAAAGCGGTGGCTTCAAGTACAACCCGCCCAATGGCGGCCCGGCCGACAGTGATGTCACCAAGTGGATCGAAGCCAAGGCTAACGAGCTGCTGGCTGCTGGCCTCAAAGACATCAAGCGCATCGACTACGAGCAGGCCCTGCAGGCGAGCACCACCCACCGTCATGACTACGTCAGCAGCTACGTTGCCGACCTTGAAAACGTCATTGATTTCGACGTCATTCGCAGTGCCAACCTGCGTCTGGGCGTCGATCCACTGGGCGGGGCAGGCGTGCGTTACTGGTCGGCAATTGCCGAGCACTACAAGCTGAACCTGGAAGTGGTCAACACCGAGGTCGATCCGACCTTCCGCTTCATGTCCGTGGACTGGGATGGCCAGATCCGCATGGACCCATCCTCGCCTTATGCCATGCAGGGCCTGATCGGCCTGCGTGAGCGCTTTGACGTGGCCTTCGCCTGCGACCCGGACCACGACCGCCATGGCATTGTGACGCCGAACGGCCTGCTGGCACCGAACAACTACCTGGCGGTGGCGATTGACTACCTGTTCCAGCACCGTCCGCAGTGGCGTCAGGATGCTGCGGTCGGCAAGACCGTGGTCAGCAGTGGCCTGATCGACCGCGTCAGCGCACGCCTGGGCCGACGTTTGTATGAAGTGCCTGTTGGCTTCAAGTTCTTCGCCGATGGCTTGTTCGATGGCAGCCTGGGCTTTGGTGGTGAAGAGAGCGCCGGTGCCTCGTTCCTGCGTAAGGATGGCAGTGTCTGGACCACCGACAAAGACGGTTTGATCCCGGCTCTGCTGGCTGCGGAAATCACCGCCCGCACCGGTCGTAACCCGAGCCAGGCTTACCAAGAGCTGACCGCTGAACTGGGTGAACCCTTCGCGACCCGGGTCGAGGCCAAGGCCAATGCGCAGCAGAAGGCACTGCTGAGTAAACTGGCACCGGAGCAGGTCAAGTCGACTGAACTGGCCGGTGAGCCGATCGTGCAGATCCTCAGCCATGCCCCGGGTAACAACCAGGCCATCGGTGGTCTGAAGGTGATGACCGCCAACGGCTGGTTCGCCGCACGGCCGTCGGGTACCGAAGACATCTACAAGATCTACGCGGAAAGCTTCATCGACGACGCGCACCTGCAGCGCCTGGTGGCTGAAGCGCAGGAACTGGTGGACGCGGCTATCGCCTGATAACCGCCACCCGGTGGGAGCGGGCCAAGGTCCGCTTCCACTCGGTGTCCTTCAAAGGCCGCTTTCGGCCTGCAACAACTCTCCCTCCACAACCGTGCGATCAACCAGACGGATACTGTCGCGTCCTCCACGTTTGGATTCGTACAGCGCCGCATCACCTTGCTCGATCAACGCGGCAAGGCTTGCCGGCGGTTGGTTGAACAGCGTGGCGCCGATACTCAGGGTCACTGCGGCAGGTGTGGCGAAGGCCTGTGAAGCATCCTGCTGAAAACGCTCGCGTAGCGTGCTGCCCAGCTCGACGATGCGTTCTTTCGAGGCGTTGCTTAGCAGGATGACAAACTCGTCGCCGCCCAACCGCGCCGCCAACGCACCCTCGGGCAGGTGCGATCGAATGATTTCGCTCAGGTCAACCAGCAGCCGGTCACCGGCCAGATGGCCGTGCAGGTCGTTGACCCCTTTGAAATTGTCGATGTCGATCAACAGCAAGGCGCCTGGGCGAGCGCTCGAGACTTTGTCCAGC
This sequence comes from Pseudomonas sp. GZD-222, assembly GCF_049310525.1. Taxonomy (NCBI): domain Bacteria; kingdom Pseudomonadati; phylum Pseudomonadota; class Gammaproteobacteria; order Pseudomonadales; family Pseudomonadaceae; genus Pseudomonas; species Pseudomonas sp. GZD-222. Next base: position 150,511 of record NZ_JBMOWO010000069.1, on the reverse strand, counting down.
AGCCGCGGCGCCCGTACTTCCAGAGCACGGCGGTTGTACAGGGAGGTCAGAGGGTCACGTGCGGCCAGCCGGGCAATCCGCGCCTCACGACGGTGGCGTTCGGTGCCGGTCATCGACAGGGCGATCAGCATGATCGCCATTGCCCCTTCGACCAGCGAAATCTGGATGATCTCGCCTTGAAAAGCGGCCAGGTCAATCAGCGTACCGGGTACCACTGGCGTCAGCGCCTTGACCAGGTAGAACAGGCCATGGATCAGTAGCACATAACGCAACTGCACGGCGCCAACGCTCAATGACTTGCCATGCGGGCGCAGCAGCAGGCTGGCCCTGAGCGCCAGCACGGCAACCAGCAGGGAGTTGGCCATGAACATGACCTTCGACCACCACGGCTCGCTCGGCAGCAACAGCAGCGCAAGCCAGGATGCGAAGACCAGGTACCAGCCGCGTGACAGGCGCACTTGGGTGAAGCGCGCAACACCGATCAGGAACAGCCAATGAGCGAGCACCAACAGGCCATTGGCGAACCAGATGCCGATCAGCAGCAGGCCGCTCATGCGTAGCAGTGCAAGTGTCGAGCCCACGGTAATCGTGGCAAAGCCCCCACTCCAGAACAGCAGTGAGGGCTCGCGAATACTGCGCCACTCGATGGCCAGGTAGAGCGCCGCGGCCGCAGCGAGGGCGGTGGAAAGGATCAACAGCGTGGGAGGGTCGAGTGTCATAGGCTGACGGGTCTGTCTGAAGTGCAGAAAATGGCCCAATTGTAAGCGTTCGGGCCATTTTTTTCCGCGTCCTGACAGATGACATTTTTGCGTCTAAGGCGTACCTGTGACGCCTCCCGATTACTCCTGGCCCTGACGCAGGCGGGTACTGATCAATGCCGCCAGCACCAACAGCGAGGCAATCAGCCACAGGCCGTTGCGGGTGTTGCCGGTGGTCTGCTCGATCAGGCCCATGACCGACGGCCCGACAAAACCACCAAGCAAACCGCAGGTGGTGACAAAGGCCAGGCCCGCCGCCAGGGCACTGCCGCTCAGGCGGCTGGAAGGGAAGACGAAGATGATCGACTGCACCACGAACAGCATCAACGCCGTCAGCGAGAAACCGATCAGGCCGATGAACGAGTTGGACAGCGAGGCCAGCAACAGGCCAGCTGCCATGGTCAGCAAACCGAAAAACAGCAGGGTGCGGCAGCGGCTGGGTGATGTGGCCAGGCGTGGCAAGGTCGCGGCACCGATCGCGGCGGCAATCCAGGGTACGGAGGTCAGCATGCCGATTTCAAACGGCGACAGGGCGGCGTAGGTGCCGATGATGCCAGGTAGGAAGAAGATGACCGTGTAAATGGTGATCTGGTGGACAAAGTATACCGCAATCGCTAGCCAGATCTGTTTGTCGCGAAACATTTGGCTCAAGCGGCTTTGCTGAGGCGCGGCGGCTTTTTCGGCGTTCAAGCGTCGTTCGATGTCCTCGGCATCGGCAGCCGACAGCCAAGGTGCGGAGGAGGGGCCGTCCGGCAGCTTTTTCCACACCACGTAGGCCAGGGCTACTGCCGGCAAGCCTTCGATGACGAACAGCCACTGCCAGCCGTGCCAGCCCATGACGCCGTCGAGTTCCAGCAAGGCGCCGCCCAGCGGACCACTGAGAATGTTGGCCAGGCATACCCCGAGCAGAAAATAGCCGGTGGCGCGGGCGCGTTGCTCACGGTCGAACCAGTAGGTCAGGTAAAGCATGACGCCGGGAAACAGGCCGGCCTCGGCCACCCCGAGCAGCAGGCGCATGATGTAGAACGAGGTTTCGCCCTGGACGAAGGCCATGCCCGCCGAGAGCAAACCCCAGGTGATCATGATGCGGGTGATCCAGAAGCGCGCGCCGACCCGGTGCATGATCAGGTTGCTCGGTACCTCGGCCAGCGCGTAGGTCAGAAAGAACAGCCCCGCACCCAGGCCATAGGCGGCCGCCGACAAGCCCAGGTCGATGCCCATGCTGGCTTTGGCCAGGGCAATGTTGGTGCGGTCCAGGAAGCTCATCACGTAGACCACGATCAGCAGCGGCATCAGCTTGCGCAGCAGCAGGCTGTTCAGGCGTTGTTCGGCAGGGACAGCAGGCGCGGCGGCCGCTGTCGCAGTAGTGAGGATTGTCATTGTTGTTTCCCCGTTGCAATGTTCTGGCAGGGTGCCGCGCAGTGTGCGGCACCGCGGTTGGATCGATCAGGAACGGTTGATGTCGAGCCACACCGGGCCGTTGGGGTATTGGTAGCGTTCCAGAGTTTCCGCACGCATCTCAATGCTGTAGCCGGGACGCTGCGGCGGCATGTAACGACCGCGACGAATCACCACCGGGTCGAGGAAGTGTTCATGCAGGTGGTCGACGTATTCCAGTACGCGGTTGTGCAATGAGGCCGACACGGCGATGTAGTCGAACAGGGCAATGTTCTGCACATACTCGCACAGACCGACGCCGCCGCCATGGGGGCAGACCGGCACGTCGTACTTGGCGGCCATCAGCAGCACGATCAGCACCTCGTTGAGGCCACCCAGACGGGCGGCGTCCAGTTGGCAGAAGTCGAGTGCGCCGGCCTGGAACATCTGCTTGAACATCACCCGGTTGTGGCAGTGCTCACCGGTAGCTACACCGATCGGCGCAATGCGCTGGCGGATGGCAGCGTGGCCAAGAATGTCGTCGGGGCTGGTCGGCTCTTCAATCCACAGCGGATTGAAGGCGGCCAGGCGGCGCATGTTTTCTATCGATTCATCAACGCTCCAGACCTGGTTGGCGTCCATCATCAGGGTGTGTTCCCAGCCCATTTCATCGCGCAGGATGCTGGCGCGGCGGATATCGTCTTCGAGGTTGGCGCCGATTTTCTGCTTGATGTGGGTCCAGCCCTCGGCGATCGCATCACGGGCCAACTGGCGCATTTTCTCTTCGCTGTAGCCCAGCCAGCCAGGCGCGGTGGTGTAGCCGGGGTAGCCTTCACGCAGCATCTGCGCCTCGCGCTCGGCCTTGCCGGGAGCCTGGCGGCGGAGCAGGGCGATGGCTTCTTCGGGGGTGAGTACGTCGGTGACGTAGCTGAAGTCCAGGCAGCGCACCAGTTGCTCAGGCGTCATGTCGGCCAGCAGCTTCCACACCGGTTTGCCTTCGTGCTTGGCCCACAGGTCCCACACCGCGTTGACGATGGCGGCGGTCGCCAGATGAATCACACCTTTTTCCGGGCCAAGCCAGCGCAGCTGGCTATCGCCAACGGTGAAACGGTGCCAGAAGGCGCCCATGTCGGCAGTGATTTCTTCCAGGGTCAGGCCGACGATCAGCGGCGCCAGCGATTGCACGGCAGCGATGCAGATCTCGTTGCCGCGGCCGATGGTGAAGGTCAGGCCGTGGCCTTCCAGGCCAGTGGCGTCGGTGTGCAGCACGACGTAGGAGGCGGAATAGTCGGGGGCGCTGTTCATCGCGTCCGAGCCGTCCAGCGACAGCGAAGTAGGGAAGCGGATGTCGCGAACGCTCAGGTGGGTAATACGTATGCTCATGGCGGACTCTTGTTATCGGTGACCACTGGGAGGCTTGACTGTAGGTTGGCGAGCGATACAGGCATAATCGCGAATTCCTAAGTAGGGATATCGGATTTGATATGTCTCTTTCCCCTGACGACAACACACGGCCGTCGGCCAGCCTCGGTGCGCTGAAGATCTCCAGCCGCCAGATCACACTGCTCAACGCCTTGGGCGAGTTCGGTAACCTGCGTCGGGCCGCTGCCGCGATGCATACCACGCAACCGGCGGCGAGCCTGTTGCTGCAACAACTTGAAGAGCGCCTTGGCGTGCGCTTGTTCGAGCGTTTGCCGCGGGGCATGCAGCCGACGCTGTATGGTGAGGTGATGATTCGTTACGCCCAGGGCGCGCTGCACGAGTTCGAGCACGCCCAGGCGCAGATCGCGGAGCTGGCCCGAGGCGCCCTGGGACTGGTGCGGGTCGGCAGTGTCATGGGTCCGGTGCCAGGCTTGCTGACCAAAGCGGTGCTGGCCTACAAACGCGACCATCCCAAGGTACGCATTTCCCTTGAGGTCGGCACCAGCGACACCTTGCTGCCGTCGCTGCTGCGTGGAGATTTTGACGTGGTGATCGGGCGTTTGCCCGACCAGAGCGACAGCCAGGAGCTGAACATCGAGCTGCTGGACAGCGATGAGCAGATGCGCGTGGTGGCGCGCGCGGGCCATCCATTGGCAGCGGCATCGGCGCTTGCGCTGGCCGACCTGGTCGACCTGACCTGGATCCTCCACCCGATTGGCAGCCCCATGCGCCGCCGGGTCGAAAATGCCCTGCAGGCAGCAGGCATGGTGCAGTCGCTGGACATTGTCGAAACCGCTTCGATCCTGGCCACCACGGCAATGCTGGAAGCTTCCGACATGATTGCAGTGGTGCCCAATGACGTCGCCGAGCATTATGCGCGCTACGGCATGGTTGCCATCCTGCCCGTGGAGCTGCCGATCTCGATGATCAATCTGGGCCTGTTGACCCTGCGCTCGCGGCCGCGCTCGGTGGCCCTGGATACCTTGCTTCACTACCTGCGGGCCCACTAGCCATGCGTTCCACTCTGCAAGAGGCAGTCACTTGATGGCGACGGACATTACCCATTCCAGTTTCTGTAACTGGATCCGCTTCAAGCACCTGGTGCTGATCGACACCCTGGCGCGTACGCGCAACATGCACGCCACGGCAACGCGGATGAACCTCAGTCAGCCGGCCTTGAGCAAGATGCTGCGCGATCTGGAGGAACAGTTCGGCTTTGCCCTGTTCGAGCGTCTGCCACGCAGCATGCCGCCCACCGAGCTGGGTGAGTACGTGGTGCGCTATGCCCAGGGAGCGTTGGCCGAGTCGCAGCAGTTTGTCGACCAGGTCAACCGCCTGCGCAAGGGCGGCCACGGCTTTATCCGGGTCGGCGGGATTTTCGCCGCCACCTCGCTGGTCCTGCCCCAAGCCATTGCGGCGATCAAGGCGCGCAGCCCGCTGTTGTCGATTGAAGTGGTGGAGCAGTCCAGCGACCATTTGCTGACGATGCTGGAGCAGAACAAGCTCGACGTGATGATTGGCCGTTTTACCGAGGAGCGCTTCAGTCAGCTCTTCGACTTCCAGCCTCTGGAGCCGGAACCCTTCAGCCTGGTGGTCAATAGCAGTCACCCGCTTAACGAACTCGACTGCACGCCACTGGAGGCGCTGGGCGACTGGCCGTGGGTGCTGTATCCGGTTGGTACGCCGATTCGCGAACGCCTGGAGCAGGCCTTCCGGGTCGCTGGGATCACCACGCCTGCCGACAGCGTCGATACCATCTCGATGCCGATGTTCCTGCACCTGCTGCAGTCCGGGCCGATGATCGCCATGCTGCCCAGGTCCATGGTCGCCGCGCAGCTCGGCAGTGGTCAGTTCCGCGAACTGCAGACCCCGCTGCAACTGGCGCCGCTGGAGTACGGCGTGATTACCCGCAAGGACGAACCCTTGAGCGCGTCGGCCGGCGCCTTCGTCGATATCCTGCTGGAATTCGCCCGCCAGCGCCGTGCACAGGAGAGCAGCGCAAGCGATTGATAAATGAGGCTCGATAGGCGGTAGCGATAACCCTGGGTTATCGCTTGATCGGATCATCTCATTGGGAATGTTGCGCCTGGCTCCTTACAGTTATCGCAGATTCGCCCGGCACAGCTTGGGCGAGGCCATAACAAGAAGTCAGCCGCACCGCCCTGAGAGGTCCCATGCAACTGATTGCCCGCACCCGCACCGGCGACTCTGCCGTGATCCGCCTCAACCCTCTGGACAACGTGCTGATTGCCCGCCAGGCCCTGCCTGCCGGCCTGAGCCTGGACGCCGAAGCCATCACCGTGCGCCAGGCGATTCCCTCCGGACACAAGATCGCCACCCAGCGTGTGGAGCAGGGCCAGCCGCTGCGCCGCTACGGCCAGATCATCGGCTTTGCCTCGCAAGCCATCGATGCCGGCGACCATGTGCATGTTCACAATGTCGAGATGGGCGATTTTGCCCGAGACTACGCCTTTGGCGTCGATGTGCACACGGCGCCCGCCAGTGAAGCGGTGTTCCAGGGCATTGTGCGTGCCGATGGCCGTGTGGCCACCCGCAACTATGTCGGTATTCTGACCTCGGTGAACTGCTCGGCGACCGTCGCCCGGGCGGTGGCCGATCATTTTCGCCGTGATATCCACCCCGAGGCGCTGGCCGCGTATCCGAACATCGATGGTGTGGTCGCTCTGACCCACGGTGCCGGTTGTGCCGTGGACCCCAGCGGCGAAGCCCTGGGCCTGTTGCGCCGCACCCTCGGCGGCTACGCCGTGCATCCCAACTTTGCTGCGGTGCTGATCATCGGCCTCGGCTGTGAAACCAACCAGATCGAAAGCCTGCTCGAAACCCAGGGCCTCAAGGCCGGTGAGCAACTGCGCGCGTTCAGCATCCAATCCATCGGCGGTACTTCGAAGACCATCGCCAATGGCATCGAGCAGGTCAAATCACTGCTGCCCCAGGCCAATCAGGTCAAGCGCGAGCCGGTCAGCGCCCGCCACCTGATCGTCGGCCTGCAGTGTGGCGGCTCCGATGGTTATTCGGGCATCACTGCCAACCCGGCACTCGGCAACGCCGTTGACCGTCTGGTGGCGGCGGGCGGCACTGCAATTCTCTCGGAAACCCCGGAAATCTACGGCGCCGAGCATTTGCTCACGCGTCGCGCGGTCAGCCGTGAGGTGGGCGAAAAACTCATCGCTCGCATCCACTGGTGGGAAGACTACTGCCAGCGCATGAACGCCGAACTGAACAACAACCCCTCGGCCGGCAACAAGGCCGGTGGCCTCACCACGATTCTCGAAAAGTCCCTGGGTGCGGTGGCCAAGGCAGGCTCCAGCAACCTGGTGGACGTCTACCAGTACGCCGAAGCGGTACGCGCCCAGGGTCTGGTGTTCATGGATACCCCGGGCTACGACCCGGTCTCGGCCACCGGCCAGGTCGCCGGCGGCGCAAATCTGATTGCCTTCACCACCGGCCGCGGTTCGGCCTACGGTTGCGCCCCGGCACCGTCGATCAAGCTGGCGACCAACAACCGCGTGTTCGAACACCAGCAAGAGGACATGGACGTCAACTGCGGTGGCATCGCCGACGGCTCCACCAGCATTGAGGAGCGCGGTGCCTACATCTTCGAACAGATGCTGCGCATCGCCTCCGGTGAGCGCAGCAAAAGTGAACAACACGGCTACGGGCAGAACGAGTTCGTGCCCTGGCAGATCGGTGCCGTGACCTGATTGACAGCCCTGCACCCTTTTTGAGGCGAAAAGCACATGCACGTTAACGGATACAACTTCATTGCCGGCCAGCGCAGCGCCCTGGGCGACACCCTGGTCTACAGCGTCGACGCCCACACTGGCGAGCAATTGCCCGGTGCCTTCCATCAAGCCACCCTGGCGGAAGTCGATAACGCCGTGGCAGCGGCCAGCGCTGCGTTCCCGCTGTTTCGCAACCTGGCGGCAACCCGCCGGGCGGAATTTCTCGAAGCCATTGCCGACGAACTCGACGGCCTGGGCGAAGATTTCATCGCCTTGACCTGCCAGGAAACCGCACTGCCCAGCGCCCGTATCCAGGGTGAGCGCGGCCGTACCAGCGGTCAGATGCGTTTGTTTGCCCAAGTGCTGCGTCGTGGCGACTTCTATGGCGCGCGCATCGACCGCGCGCTGCCGAGCCGTACGCCATTGCCGCGGCCCGACCTGCGTCAGTACCGCATCGGTGTCGGCCCGGTGGCGGTGTTCGGTGCCAGCAACTTCCCGTTGGCATTCTCCACCGCCGGTGGTGACACCGCTGCTGCACTGGCGGCAGGTTGTCCGGTGGTGTTCAAGGCCCACAGCGGCCACATGGCCACCGCCGAGCGCGTGGCCGAGGCGCTGATCCGCGCCGCTGAGCGCACCGGCATGCCGGCCGGGGTGTTCAACATGATCTTCGGTGGCGGCGTCGGTGAGGCGCTGGTCAAGCATCCCGGCATTCAGGCGGTGGGCTTTACCGGTTCGCTCAAAGGCGGGCGTGCGCTGTGCGACATGGCGGCGGCGCGGCCGCAACCGATTCCGGTGTTTGCCGAGATGTCGAGCATCAACCCGGTGCTGGTGCTGCCCCAAGCCCTGGCCAATCGCGGCGCGCAAATGGCCAAGGAGCTGACCGCCTCGGTGGTGCAGGGCTGTGGCCAGTTCTGCACCAACCCCGGTCTGGTCCTGGGCATCCGCTCGCCAGCCTTCAGTGCCTTTATCGAGCAACTGACCGGGCACATGGCCGAGCAGATGCCACAGACCATGCTCAACGCCGGCACCTTGAGCAGCTATGGCAAAGGCTTGCAGGCGCTGTTGGCGCACCCGGGCGTGAAGAAACTGAGTGGCCTGGCACAGAAAGGCAATCAGGCGCAGCCACAACTGTTCGAGGCCGATGTCAGCCTGCTGCTGGATCAGGATGAACTGCTCCAGGAAGAAGTCTTCGGCCCGTGCACGGTGGTGGTCCAGGTCGCGGACGAGGTTGAACTGTTGCACGCCGTCGGCGCCTTGCGTGGCCAGCTGACCGCCACGCTGCTGGCCGACGAGGCAGACCTGGCAGCGTTCGGCCAACTGTTCGGTGCACTGGAAGTGAAGGTCGGCCGGGTGCTGCTCAATGGCTATCCGACCGGTGTCGAGGTCTGCGATGCAATGGTCCACGGCGGGCCGTACCCAGCGACCTCCGATGCCCGTGGTACCTCGGTCGGCACCTTGGCCATCGATCGCTTCCTGCGTCCGGTGTGCTACCAGAACGTGCCCGATGCCTTGCTCCCCGCGGCCTTGCAGAACGCCAACCCGCTGGGCATCCAGCGCCTGGTCGATGGCAAGCACAGCGCTGCGGCCCTGGACTGATTACGGAGGCATTGGCATGACAGAAGCCAGACGCTACGACGCGCAGACACTTACCACGTTCGTCGAGCAGCTGTTTGAAACAGCCGGCGCCGATAGCGAGGTCGCCCGAGTGGTGACCCGCGTCCTGCTCGAAGGCGAGCTGCTCGGCCATCGTACCCACGGCCTGAACCTGGTCAGCCGCTATATCGGTGGCATGCGGGCAGGGCAGGTCAAGGCCAGCGCCAGCCTGCTCGAGCAGGTTTCGGACAGCGGTATTTCGGCGCTGTTCGACGGTCACTATGTGCTCGGCCCGTACTGTGTCAGCCGCGCCCTGGACTGCGCGGCCAAGGGCGCCACGCAGCAGGGCATCGGCATTGCCGTGGTGCGTCGTGCTGCGCACATCGGTTGCCTCGCCGCTTACTTGAAGCCGTTCACCGACCGCGGCCTGGTGGCCATGGTGTATTCCTCGGACCCGTCGGTGGGGCTGGTCTGTGCCCACGGCGGCATCGACCCGATCTACACGCCCAACCCGATTGCCGCCGGCATTCCTACCGGCGGCGAGCCGATCCTGCTGGATGTGAGCATGTCCACCGTGACCCTGGGCCTGGTCGGCCAGTGCCGCGAGGCCGGCCGCACCCTGCCGCACCCGGTGCTGATGAGCAACGACGGGCAACTGAGTGACGATCCCGGCGATTTTTTCACCACGCCACCAGGCAGCATCCTGCCGTTGGGTGGTCGGGAATTCGGCCACAAGGGCTTTGCCCTGGCGCTGCTGGTCGAGGCCCTGACCTCCGGGCTGGCGGGTCATGGGCGCAAGGACGCGCCCGATCAGTGGGGCGCTTCGGCGACGGCGGTGGTGATCGATCCGCGCTTTTTTGGCGGGCTGGAGGCGTTCACCGCAGAAACCTCGTTCCTCGGCCAACTGATCCTCGCCAGCCGCCCGGTGGACCCCGAACGCCCGGTGCGCCTGCCCGGACAGACCGGTTTGAAACTGCGCAAGCACGCCCTGAGCGAAGGCTTGAGCTTGGCACCGCAGCTGGTTGATGAACTCGACCAGCTGGCCGCGCAGTTGCAACTTCCTGCACTTTCACAATGACTGACAACAAGAGTGCCGACATGACAGAGCAATCGAACGCAAACGTGCCGCTGCAATTGAGCAACGATGCGGCAGTATTCAATACCGGTACCTGGGTCGGACGTGTCTGGCTGCCGGAGCAGGGCCCGGCGGTGGTGCTGGTCAAGGCCGGTGCCGTGCACGATATCAGCACCCATGTGGCGACCGTTTCGGCGTTGCTTGAAGTGGCCGATCCGGTGGCCTACCTGCGTGGGCTGCCGTTGGGCCACGCCTTGATCGAGTTACCGGCGCTGCTGGACAACAGCGACCCGAACCAGCGCGACGCGCAGTTGCCGTGGCTGTTGGCGCCGATCGATCTGCAGGCGGTCAAGGCCGCCGGCGTGACCTTCGCCGCCAGCCTGCTGGAGCGTGTGGTAGAAGAGCAAGCCAAAGGTGACCCGGCCAAGGCCGAGGCGATTCGCGACACCCTGGCCAGCCGCATCGGCGCCGACCTGTCGCAGATCGTCCCGGGGTCGGCTCAGGCCGAGGCGTTGCGCAAGGTTCTGGTGGAGCAGGGCTTGTGGTCGCAGTATCTGGAAGTGGGCATTGGCCCGGACGCTGAAGTCTTCACCAAGGCCCAGCCGTTGTCGGCGGTCGGCCAGGGCGCCGACATCGGCATTCATCCAGGATCGAGCTGGAACAACCCGGAACCGGAAGTGGTGCTGGCGGTGTCGAGCAGCGGCTGTATTCATGGCGCTACCCTCGGCAACGACGTCAACCTGCGCGATTTCGAAGGGCGCAGTGCCTTGCTGCTGTCCAAGGCCAAGGACAACAACGCCTCGACCTCGCTCGGGCCGTTGCTGCGCCTGTTCGACGAAACCTTCAGCCTCGATGACGTGCGTAACGCCGACGTCGACCTGCGCGTCGAAGGTGAGGACGGCTTTGTCCTCCAGGGCCGCAGCTCGATGCGCCAGATCAGCCGCGACCCGCTGGACCTGGTGCAGCAGACCCTCAACGAAAATCATCAGTATCCCGACGGCCTGGTGCTGTTTCTCGGTACCCTGTTCGCCCCCAAACAGGACCGCGACCAGCCGGGCAATGGCTTCACCCATAAACGTGGCGACGTGGTGAGCATCAGCAATGCGCAACTGGGCACCCTGTGCAACCGGGTGACCACCAGCAACCAGGCACCCCGGTGGGACTTCGGCCTGCGTGCGCTGATCGCCAGCCTGAGCCGGCGTGGCCTGCTCGACGCGGCGGTAACGGCGCGCCAGCCCTGATGATGTGTATGCCCCAAGGATGAGTGTGTCACCGATTGAAGGATCGCCCAGGCGTTGAAAACGCTGCAACAATAATAATAAAGGCCCTCAGATGAACGCACTGAAGAAGTATCAAAGCATCACGGTTGTCTTCTTGCTATTGATCGGCATCGTCAACTACCTGGACCGTAGTGCCTTGTCGATCGCCAATACCTCGATCCAGAAAGACATGATGATCAGCCCGTCGCAGATGGGCATCCTGTTGTCGGCGTTCTCCATTGCCTACGCCTTTGCGCAGTTGCCGATGGGCATGATCATCGACCGCCTGGGCAGCAAGATCGCCCTTGGTGCATCGTTGCTGGCCTGGTCGGTGGCGCAGTCGGCGTTCGGCATGGTCAACAGCTTCGCCGGATTCATGGGCTTGCGGGTATTGCTGGGGATTGGCGAGGCGCCGATGTTTCCTTCGGCGGCCAAGGCACTCTCCGAGTGGTTCGACGCCAACCAGCGCGGCACGCCTACCGGCATCGTCTGGTCCTCGACCTGCCTGGGCCCGTGCCTGGCACCGCCGTTGCTGACGCTGTTCATGGTCAACTTCGGCTGGCGCGGGATGTTCATCATCACCGGCCTGCTCGGTATCGTCCTGGCCCTGTGCTGGCTGACCTTCTACAAGAGCAAGGCGCAGTACCTGGCCGAGCTGGCGGCCGAGGGCAAACCCTTGCCGAGCGAGGAAGCGGCACAAGTGCAGGCAGCCTCCCAGGCACCGAAGGCTTCGTATTTCGCCGGCTGGCTCGACCTGTTCAAGCACCGCAGCACCTGGGGCGCGATTCTGGGGTTCATGGGCGTGATCTACATGCTCTGGCTGCACCTGACCTGGCTGCCCGGTTACTTTGAGCGCGAGCATGGGCTGAACTTGTACAAGACCGCCTGGGTGGTATCGCTGGCTTATGGTTTCGGCGCGGTCGGCACCATTGTCGCGGGGCGCTTCTGTGACCTGCTCGTACGCCGCGGCATGAGCATCCTGGCCAGCCGCAAGTTCAGCGTGATCACCGGGCTGGTGCTGGCGGCGCTGTTCACCTTGCCGTTGTCGTACGTCAGCGGGTTGACTGGCTGCATCATTCTGCTGTGCCTGGCGCTGTTCAGCATCAACATGGCCAGTGCCACGGCGTGGATGATCGTCAACACCATCGTCGACAGCCGCCGGGTGGCCTCGTTCGGTTCGATCCAGAACTTCGGCGGCTACATCGCCGGATCCGTGGCACCGATCGTCACCGGCTTCAGCATCCAGTACTCGGGGTCGTTCAACACCGCCTTCATGATCAGTGCGATCGTGGCGCTGTGTTCGGCGCTGGCCTACTTCCTGTTGCTCAAGGCGCCGATCGGCAGTGCCGAGCCTGTGCCTGAGCATATCGTCGGGGTGACTGAGTAGGTCAGTTGTGACCGAACGCATGGCTGGCTGTGCGTTTCGGTAATACCTGTGGGAGCTGGCGCTAGCCGGCGATCGACCGCACAGCGGTCGCAAAACCCGGCTGCGGTTTGTTGTGGTCTGCAGCGGCCCCTCGCCGGCTTCGCCAGCTCCCACAGGTTCAAGGTAGCCAGGTCATCTGTAGCGGATTACCGCTTACGCGCCTTTGCCAGCATCTCATCCAGCTGCGCAATCAGATCGTCTGCATCCACCTCGTGCCATTCCCCGGCCTCGGCCTCGGCGATCATCTGCACCAGCTCAGGGCTATATTCCTCCCCACACTCAGCCGGCTCAGCCCCCAGGTCATAACCGATCATGAACAACGCTTGTTCGAGGGCGCGCAGGGTCTGTGCCGGGGTGGCGCCTTGGCGGAAGCGGCTGGCCGCCGTCAGCGGATGTGCGGCTACCTGTGCCAGCACAAAACTGGCGTTGATGTTCCAGCGCGCATGGTGCGCACCGGCACGCAAGCGTTTGAAACGTAGCGAGCCGGTACTCGGATTGCGACGCTTGGGCGCCAGCGAGGACTCGCTTTCCTTGGCGGCGGCCCAGGGGAAATCAAGCGCCGCCGGGACCTTGCCGAGGCCTTCCGCCTGGCAGTACTTCACCACCAGCAAACCGAGGGCCGCCGCCACACGGCTGTCGTAGATAACGAAGTCCGGGCAGATCAGCGAATAGATCTTGGTCATCCCCGAGTTGAAACGCAGCGCCTTCGAGCGCAGTACCGGCGCCGTCGGGTCCTGATTGATCAGCGCCGCCTTGACCTCCAGCAGCATGTGCGCCAGGCCTGCCTCGTTAGCCTTGAGCCACTCGCCGTTGTGCGCCGTGACGCCGCCCCAGGCCATGACATCGAGCGCGGCCTGCAACATCAGCGCATCGTCGCTGCCTGCGGCCAGCAGGTCGTCGCGCAAGGCGTCCAGCGCTTTTGCATTGCTGGCCGAACACAGCCCGGGCGCAAACCCCAGGCGGTTGTTGCCCGGATGATTCCAAGCGTAGGCCTGGTAAGCGCCATAGAGGCTGTCGCAAGACCAGATCATGCCCGAGCGCCGATCAATATAGGCGTGCTTGATCAAGGTCGGGGACTCGAGTTCGCCCGCCAGCCATTCAATGAATTCGGCGACGTGGGGCAGGGTGGCGTAGGCGACTTTGGACTTCATGAACGGCTCCTGTGGGTTGGCGGCTGTAATCGCAGAATTGCGTGCCAACGAGGAGATGCTATCTTTTGTCAGAACCACTTTTTGTCCCTATGGTGATGTCTTTGGCAGGTCAGCGCACGTACACCGAAATTCACTATGAAGAACGCCGATCGGCCCTGCGAAAAATCCTCCAGCGCGAAGGGGTGCCGATGTCGACCGCCGACCTGCATGTGGCGGTGACCAAATGGCACGATACCAGCTACCACATTAAAACCACGCGCCTCGACCTCAAGGCCCTGACCACCGCGACGCTGGTGGCACCAGCGCAGAGCCCCAGCCCGAAATCGAAATACTGGAAGCTGGGCCGAGGCAGTTTCGATCTGGCGCTCTCGCCGTCGGAATCGATGACCCTGACGGCAATCTTCCAGCATGCCGATCGCTTCGGATTTCGCACCGAGACCGAGCAGTTGACCAAGCTGCGCGATTACGCCAGCTCGGCGATCCTTACCCAGGCCACGCGCAACCTGGTCGCCGAAGGGCGGATCACTACCGGCACGCGCTTCACGGTGCTGCAGCCGGGCAACTACGCCAGCGAGCATCTGGCGACCATTCAGGAGGCGATGCTGGCGGACTGCGACCTGGAGGTTGTGTACCGGCCCAGGGATGCCGGTGATGTCCCGTGTACCTACCACCTCAAGCCCTTGATGCTCTCCTACCAGGACTCGAACGTTTACCTCTCGGCTTTCATCGCCAGCGAAACCTGGCCACAGGGCCATGAACCTGAACCGGGCACACCACGCGGCAAGTACAGCAGCAACGGCCCCGGCAAGACCTGCGCGTTGATGCTGCACCGCATGCTCGGCGTACGCACGACGTTCCTGAAAATACCTGATCAAGCCGCTTTTGATGCGGGTTCGCTCGCCGTGCAGAAAGACCTGATGACCCTCCACGGTGACAAGCGCATCCACTTGCAACTGCGCCTGAGTCCGAACCTGCTCAACCGTTTGACCGAGAACCCTCTGGATGAACATCAGCAGGTATGCACGGACGCGCAGGGCGGGACACTTGAGTGCCACATCCTCGACTCCCAGGGGCTGCGCCTGTTTCTGTTGAGCAATGCCGCCGATATCGAAGTTCTGGCGCCTGCGCACTTGCGTGAGCATGTGCGCCAAACCCTGCAGACAGCGCTACAGCGGTATCAGAACAGCCCGTGACGGGCTGGCCTCGGTACTTTATTTCCAAGGGCTATATGTATGTAGCCAACGGGTCTTGCGCCAAACACGGCGCTGCTTGCCGCTTTGCGGGGTTAGCGTTTAGCTAGTCGATGGTGTGGGCTCCCCACTGGGGTAACCCGTTCGATCAAGCCGATAACCAGGTGAAGACGATGAGCACACCCGTGGATCTGAAAGCCTTGAAAGCGCGCCAGCAAGCTGCATGGGCCAGCGGCGACTACGCGGTGATTGGCACGACCTTGCAGCTGGTTGGCGAACGATTGGCCGAAGCCTGCGACTTGCGCTGGGATGAAAAGGTCCTTGATGTGGCGGCTGGCAACGGCAACGCCACCCTTGCCGCAGCTCGGCGCGGTTGTCAGGTGACCTCCACTGATTACGTGCCCGAGCTGCTCAAACGAGGAGAAGAGCGCGCCCGGGCCGAACACCTGAACGTCGTGTTCCAGGGCGCCGATGTCGAAGCGCTGCCGTTTTCCGACGGCGCCTTCGATGCGGTTATCTCGACCTTCGGGGTGATGTTCGCTCCCGATCAGGCGCAGGCGGCGAGTGAACTCGGCCGGGTGTGCCGCTCGGGTGGGCGGATCGGTCTGGCAAACTGGACACCCCAAGGTTTCGTCGGGCAAATGTTCAAGACTCTGGGGCGCCATGTTCCACCGCCTGCCGGAGCGCTGCCGCCCTCGCGCTGGGGCGATGAAGAACAGCTGCGCGAGCTGTTCGGTGGCAACATCGGCGCGCTGAATGTCAGCCGCCAGCATTTCAATTTCCGTTATCGCTCGCCGGCGCATTTCATCGAGGTGTTCAGGACCTGGTATGGCCCGGTGCACAAAGCCTTTGCCTCGCTGGAAAGTGACGCCGCCGCGGCGCTGGAAAAGGACCTGACGCAGCTGCTCAACGACAACAATGTGGCAGGCACCTCGTCGCTGGTGGTGCCGAGTGAATACCTGGAGGTAGTCATCAGCCGACGCTGACCCCGACCTGATTGTCCTGGGACTGTCACGCACTTGGGCGAGGTATGTAATGGCTCGGCAAACAACTTCGGGCGTAGTGGCGTACACCGCGATGGTCTGCTTCTGGGCAGGCCACGGCCTGGCAGCGGCAGCGCCTCCGCTTGATGATCAAGCCATTGCCGATAGCTATATCTATCTGCTCGGCCGTTTACACGTCACGCGCCAACAGCAACTCGATTTCAAGGAAGGCTTCAAGTGGAACGTGCTTGTGCATCGCGAACCCGGCGCGGTGGACTGGCCGAACCCCAACCTGGATGTCGCCTATTCCGAGGCCTGGGTGGCGGTGGATGAGAGCAGCTGCACGATCGTCACGGTGCCGCAAATCCAGGGCCGCTACTTTACCGTTCAGTTCCTGAACGGGTGGGGCGAGACGCTGGCCAACATCAATGAACGGCTTTTCCCCCAACAGCCCTATGGCGAGTTTGCCGTGTGCTTGCGCGGAGCCAAGGTTCAACTGCCCGAGAGCGTGACCCATCGCATCGATTTACCTGTCAGGCATTCGCGCATCCTGACCCGCATTGCGTTGAGCAACGATCGGGACGGCGCCATTGCCTTGCAGCAGCAGTTCAAGCTCACTGCCACCGGCAACCCGAAACTACCGGAGATCCCTGCAACGCCGATCTTCGAGCTGGAAAAATTGCCGGGGGTAGAAGCGTTCGACGCCGCCAACGTGGCGCTGGACAGCGAGCCCGATTTGAATCCCGGTCTTGAAGGCATTCAGCAGACCGTGCGGAGCGTTGCCGCGGCAATCCAGGACCCCGCGCAGCGGACTCGCGTCGACCAGGTGATTCACAGCGTGGCCTTCCCGGCGTTTGCCAAAGCCGGGGAAATCATCGGGCATGGAACGGTGCAAAACGGCTGGGCCCGTCCCGGTGTCGTCGGCGAGTACGGGCTCGACTATGTCGCGCGAACCCTGGTCAACCACGGCGGTATCTGGGCCAACATTAAGCCCGAAGTGCTGTACTACCGTGGCGGCAGTGATGCGTCAGGCGCGGAACTGAAGGGCGACAATGTCTACACGATGACGTTTCCGGCCGACGCGTTACCCACGCGGTTTGCCAAGTACTTCTGGTCCGTGATCGCCGTCGATAGCTTACGTTTCCGCGTGCTGCCGAACCCGATGAAGCGCTACCTGCTGAATGAGCAGACCCACCCGACAGCAAACCCGGATGGATCGCTCACCCTGTACTTCGCCGCAGAGAAACCGACCGCCGCGCCAGAGGGGAACTGGCTGCCGACACCCAAAGGTTCGACTTATCGCCTGACCTTGCGTTTTTACGGTCCACTGGACGGAGTGGCCAACGGCACCTACTACCCACCGTCGTTGGTCAAACGCCAGTGATTCGCTGCAACAGGATCAGTTCGACGTTACGTCTGGTTGTGGGACGGCTGTGTCAGTGCGCTTGAACTTGATGCGCCTGCTCCAGGCGATTGCCGGGCGTTCGAAGAGGACGTAGGCGATGGCGGCAAAGAGGATGCAAGTGGCGATTATCAGCACGGTAGCCAGCAGGTCCGAGGCGATGCTAGTCGGCATGAAACGCCGGAAAACCCGCATGAACGAGCCTGTCACCGGTGAGTGAAACAGATACAGGCTGTAGGAGATCAAGCCGATCTTTTGCACCGGGTAGCTGGAGACAAAGCCCAGCGTGGCGGATTTGGTCACCAGGAAGCAGAACGCAATGCCGGTCAATCCAGCCGCCATCGCGAAGGTATTGTTGCT
This sequence comes from Pseudomonas sp. GZD-222, assembly GCF_049310525.1. Classification (NCBI taxonomy): domain Bacteria; kingdom Pseudomonadati; phylum Pseudomonadota; class Gammaproteobacteria; order Pseudomonadales; family Pseudomonadaceae; genus Pseudomonas; species Pseudomonas sp. GZD-222. The sequence continues at coordinate 132,772 of NZ_JBMOWO010000069.1, read as the reverse complement.
GGCAACACCGATCAGCAGCACCACCGCGCTGTAGCCCACGGCAATGTAGCGGCTTTGCGCTGTGCCGTTTAGCGCTTGCGCGCACAGTACCCCGGCCATGAAGCTGAACCAGAAGCCGATAAACCCACCTTGCCAGCCGATCGACTGAACCAGCCCGGTGGGCCATAGCAGCGCCAACAGGGCACTGCTCCAGATCGCCAGGCTTCGGGCGTTGAAAGTCTGATTGCCTCTGGCTTGATCAGCCAGCCACAGCAGCAGGGCAAAGGCGATGTAGAACTGCACCTCGACACACAGCGTCCAGAACACCGTCATGATGTTGTTGATACCCAGGAAACCTTGCAGAAACAGCAAGTGCCCGAGAATGTCGGTGATGCTGGGTATCGCGATATCGCTTTGCCCGAACATGTGTTTGGTGGCAATCACCGATACACCCAGGGCAACGGCTGCATAGTAGGGCGGGGCCAGGCGTACAAAGCGACGGGCAACAAAATTGGCAGCGTTCACCCTGTTCATGGGCACGTTGAAGGTGGTGGCCGCCATGACGATGCCGCTCAACACGAAAAAGATCGGGACGCCCAGGTGGCCGGCGTCAAACACTGCAGTTTTCACCCAGCCGGGAATGGCGGCAAGCAGGGTCGGAATGTGATTGCCTTCGGACATGTGATACAGAACCACCCAAAAGGCGGCAAAGCATCGTAGTGCGTCAATCAGGGCGAGACGATGTTTGTCGTCCGTGGTGATTCCACCCATCCCGTCTCTCCTTGCGCGTGCTGCAGATGTCGATCAGAAAGATCGATCACTGAGCCGAAAGCTTAGCAGTTGGAATGGCCTGTCAAGGTTGCCAACCTGGCCGCCGCTTGGTGACCCTGGTCGCAGAAATTTGAAATGCATGGCGTAGCCCGCTAGAGTCGCGCCCCGATCCGGCCAGTGCTGCCGGGTGTTCGAGGTGAGAAGGGGCCACAGGTGAACCAACAGACATTGTCCAAGCGCCTGGAGCGCGTGGCGGCGCATGTGCCAGCCGCTGCGCGCCTGGCCGATATCGGCTCGGACCACGGCTACTTGCCGGTAGCGTTGATGCGCCGTGGTGCGATTGCCGCGGCGGTGGCCGGGGAGGCGGCCTTGACGCCGTTCCGTTCGGCCGAACGTAGCGTGCGCGAGAACGGTCTGGAGCAGCAGGTCAGCGTGCGTCTGGCCGATGGCCTGGCGGCTATCGAGGCGGCAGACGCCATCACTGCGATTAGTATCTGTGGCATGGGCGGCGAGACCATCCGCGACATACTCGACAGCGGCAAAGCCCGCCTGAGCGGCCAGGAGCGCCTGATTCTGCAGCCCAACGGCGGCGAGCAGCCGCTGCGCCAATGGCTGATGGCCAATGGCTACCGCATCCTCAGTGAGGAAGTACTGCGGGAAAACCGCTTCGACTACGAAATCATCGTCGCCGAGCGGGCTGGACCGGTGCAGTACACCGCCGAGGAACTGTACTTCGGCCCGCTGCAACTGCAGGCCCGCAGCCCGGCGTTCCTGCTCAAGTGGCAGCGCTTGTTGAAGCTCAAGCAGAAAACCCTGAACAACTTCGCCCGGGCGCGGCAGGTGGTGCCTGAGGAGAAGGTGCAGGACATCGCCCGCCAGGCGCAGTGGATCACCGAACTGCTGGCCTGAGCGATTGATGCCGCTGACCCAGGGGCTGCGCTCAGCCTGAACGCCCAGGCGCGCTAAAGACCACTGAACATGCCGATGATCAGCGCATTGACCAAGTCAATGAAAAAGCCGCACACCAGCGGCACGATCAGAAAGGCCTGGTGGGCCGCACCGTATTTTTGCGTCACGGTGGTCATGTTGACGATCGCCGTCGCCGTCGAGCCCAGGGTAATCCCGCCGAATCCGGACGCAATCACGCTGGCTTCGTAATTGCGACCCATGCAGCGGAACACCACAAAGTAGGTATAGAGAACTGTCAGCAGCACTTGCAGAGACAAGGCGCAGAGAATGAACAGCAACGCGCCGCTGAGCTGCCATAACTGCAGGCCCATCAAGGCCATGGTCAGGAACATGCCCAGACAGATATCCGAGATCAGTGCCAGGCCCAGGCTGGCGCCGCTCCAGGTTTTCAGGCGCTTTTCACCCACCACGGCGAGTACGACGTGATGGATGACGATGCCAGCAAACAGGCAGCTGACGAACTTCGGCAGGGTGATACCGGCATCCACCAGCAGCAGGTTGAGCCCGTAGCCGAGCATCAGCGTCAGGTTGAGCCACATCCAGGCCCAGAGCACGTCGTAGTAGTTCACGGCATTGCTCGGTTGATGTTCGAGAATGCCGACTTCCAGCGCCGCATCCCTGGACGGTGTCAGTTGATAACGGCGGATCAACTGGTTGGCGATGGGGCCGCCGATCACGCACGCGGCAATCAGGCCGACAGTGTTGCTGGCGATGCCCAGTTCATGGGCATTACTGATGCCGAGTTTTTCGACGAACAGCGGCGCCCAGGCCAGGGTGGTGCCAACCCCACCGGTGAGGGAAATGGAACCGACCATCAGCCCCGCCTTGGGATCGAGCCCGAATACTTCGGCCAAGCCCATCCCCAGGGTGTTTTGCAGGACGATGAACACACTGGCCAGCAACAGCAGGATCAGTAGCGGGCGCCCACCTTTGAGCAACTGGCGTATGTCCGACTTCAAGCCAATGCCGGCAAAGAAATACAGCAGCAAGGTGTCGCGAACCTGTAGATCGAATTCGATCTGGATATTCAGGCCGAAGTACAGAAGGCTGGTAACCGCCGCACAGACGAAACCGCCGACAACCGATTCGGGAATGCAGTATTGGCGCAGCAGGGTACTGTGCTGAACAAGGGTTTTGCCGAGGAAAAGCAGAAGAATGGCGAGGGTAAAACTCACAAGACCGTGAACGGGGAAGAGCTGGGAGGTCATCTAGGCCTACCTTGGAATCCGAAAAACACATTATCAGGATTCGGCTGTCGTCCGTTCTGGCTCAAGTCAATGAATGATGAATGCGGCATGGCCGTGAGGCAGATCCTTCACCCCGCCACAGAACGGCGTCTTTTGATCCGGTACATATCGCCATCGGCATGGCTGAGCAGTGCGTCGGCATCCACGCCATGCTTGGGGTAGAAGGCCACACCGACACTGCAGGTCGGCATGTTGATCCCGCCAAACTCAGCGCCCAGCGGCTCGGCCATGGTCGCGAGAATCTGTTCCACCTTCGCGCCTACGTCTTCTTCGGAGTGGATATCGGTCAACAGCACGGTGAATTCATCGCCACCCATGCGCGCTACGGTGTCCGTCTCGCGCACGCAGCTTTCCAGGCGTCGGGCAATCATGCAGAGCACCCGGTCACCCATGGCATGCCCATGCACATCATTGACGCCCTTAAAGTCATTGATATCCAGAAACAGCAACGCCACCGTGCTGTTGTGGCGGTGTGCCGCGTGCAGGGCCGAGTCCAGCCGGTCGTTGAAAATCGAGCGGTTGGTCAGTCCCGTCAGAGGGTCATGATGGGCCAGGAAGCGCAGTTCATCCTCGGCCTGCCTGAGCGCCGTCACGTCCCGTGCGACGCCGATCCGCGCACCGACCTCTTCGGACCAGAACGCCGCCCAGAGGATGTGCACGACACCACCGTCCTTGCGGATATAGCGGTTACGGAAATCGACGTGGGAGTGACCATTCATGACCCGCACAATCGAGGCCCGGGTAACGTTCAGGTCGTCAGGATGGATGTAGTCGGTGATCGGCGTGCCGGTCAGCTCGACGGCACGGTAACCGAGCAAGGCTTCACAGGCATCACTGACAAATACGATCTGGTTGTCCCTGTCGACCACGAAGACCGTGTCCAGCATCAGATGGATCAGTTTGGGATAAAGCGCTTGTAGGTCAACGGGCATAGGCCAGGGAATCCCAGGTCATGTGGCTGGATCATGGCTCGCTCGCGCCGGGCGGCGGGGGAGTCAGCCCTGTACAGTACTCACACGTTACCAAGAACGAAAGCGTAGCTTATCGGCTGCGTGCTACCCGTAGCGCAATGCCCGTGCAATCGGCAGCGCTTGCAAAGAGCGGTCGGGATGCTCGAGAATTAATGATAGTTATTCTCATCGGTTATGATCCCATGCCTTCAGACTCCCAAACGACGCCTCAGGACACCGTCGGTGCCTTGTATCTGGAGCATCATGACTGGCTGCGCCATTGGTTGCGCAAGCGCATGGCCTGCGCCGAGACGGCGGCAGACCTGGCTCATGACACCTTCGTGCGGCTATTGGCCAGTCGTCGTGCGTTCGACCTGCGACAGCCGCGCGCCTACCTGAGCAGCGTAGCGCGCAGCATCCTCATCGACAGCTACCGCCGGCGCACGTTGGAGCAGGCCTATCTGGAAACGCTGGCCGCGCAGCCCGAAGGCGTGGAGGTCTCGGCCGAGACCCGCGCGATCATCCTCGAAACCCTGGTGCAGATAGACGCCATGCTCGACGGCCTCGGACCACGCACGCGGACCATCTTCCTGTTGGCCCAGCTCGACGGCCTGACCTACGTGGAGATTGCCCGGCGTATGGACCTCTCCCTGACCACGGTGAAAAAGCATGCCGCGCGGGCGCTGACCCACGTGCTGCTGCACATGGAAGGCTGACACCATGACCTACGCCCTGAGCCGGGACGTTCTGGAGGCGGCCGCGCGCTGGTACGTGGAGCTGAGCTGCGCGCCAGCTGATGCCGCGCTTGAACGCGAGCACCGCCGCTGGCTCGCTGCAGACCCTGCGCATTGCGCAGCCTGGGAGCGTGTCGCACTGCTCAGGGAGCGTCTGGAGCGGATTACACCGGGTGTCGGCGAACGCACGCTGAACACGGCCTTCGCCCGCCGCCGCGCCACCCTGAAGGTCCTTGGTGTGTTGCTGATGACCGGAGGCACAGGGTGGCTCGGCTGGCAGCAGACACCGGTGCGCGCGCTGTTTGCCAGTGTGCAAAGCGGTGTCGGCGAACAACGTCGGCTCACCCTGGATGACGGCACGCAGCTAGCGCTCAACACCAACAGTGCAGTGAACATTCGCTACAACCTGCAGGTACGCAACATTGAGCTGGTGCAGGGCGAAATCGCCGTGCACAGCGCTGCGGACAGCCTGCTGCGGCCATTGCTGGTACACACGGCCAGCGGCTCGGTACAGGCGCTGGGCACGCGTTTCGTCGTGCGCGAGGAGGAGCAGGGCACCGCAGTCACTGTGCAAGAGCATGCCGTGGCGGTGCGCCCGCTGCTGGCGCCGGATCAGCCCACGCGCATCGAAGCGGGACAGCGGGTACGTTTCGACCGCGCCCGAACCGGCCCGGTGACGGCTGCTCAAGGCCATGAGGATGCCTGGACTGGCGGCATCCTGATCGTCAGCGATTGGCGCCTGGAGGACTTCATCGCCGAGCTTTCGCGCTACCGCAGCGGCCACCTGGGCTGTGCGCGGGAAGTCGCTGCGCTACGGATTTCCGGTGCTTTCCAGCTCGCCGATACTGATGCGGTGTTGCGCAATCTGAGTTCCACGCTGCCGGTAGCGATCCGCCGCTTCAGCCGGTTTTGGGTCAGCGTGGAGTCGGCCTGAACCGCGGCGCAAATTGTTCGCACCAGGGGTTATCGATTTCCTTTCTCATTCGACTTGGTCTGTGACAGCGCTGCAGACGCCCTCACAAACCCCGTTATCTGGTGAAAGGAACGACCATGCTACATCCCCTGTTTCCGGCCCGACGCTCGTGTGCAGCGACGTTGCGCAGCGCTATTGGCCATGGACTATTCGCCAGTCTGCTGGCGCTGCCGACGCTGGCCATGCTGCCTGTAGTGACGGCGCAAGCCGTCGAGGCGAGACAAGAAAAACTGCAGTTCGCTATTCCAGCAGGCTCGCTGGAAGCTGCGTTGAACCAGTTCGCCGCGACCGCGAAAACCAGCGTTTCCTATGATCCGAAACTGGTCAGTGGCCTGAGCAGCCGAGGCCTGAGCGGCCAGTTCTCGAGCGAAGAAGCGCTGCGGGCATTGCTCGATGGCTCCGGCCTGCAAATGGTCAACCTCGCCGAGGCTGGCTATTCGCTGGAGCCCAAGCAAATCCCGCTTGGCGCCAATGTGCTGGAAATGAGCGAGACGCTGATCGTCGGTCAGGGCATGGGCGAGATGACCGAGAACAGCAACTCCTACACACCAGGGCTGACCAGTGTCGGGTCGAAGACGCCTATGTCGCTGCGCGAGACGCCGCAGAGTGTCTCGGTGATTACCGCCCAGGCCATCAAGGATCGGCAGATTACCAACCTGGGCGATGCCATGCGCAGCGCGCCGGGAATCACGGTAAAGAACTTCAACTTCCGCAAGCCACGCTTCTACTCGCGGGGCTTCGAGATCAAGAACATCCAGATTGATGGTGCGGCAAGCCTTGATTCCAACGGCGGCTACTCCAATCACTTGTACAGCCTGACCGAGTTCGACCATGTCGAGGTGCTGCGCGGTTCAGCCGGTCTGTTCGGTGGTGTCGGCGATCCGGGCGGGATCATCAACCTGGTGCGTAAACGCCCGCTGCCCTATAACCAGCTCAAATTCGAAGCCTCGGCCGGCTCTTGGGACAACTACCGCTCGCAGATCGATGTCACCGGCCCGATCGGCTTCGACGGCGTCTTGCGTGGCCGCTTGGTCACCAGCTACACCGACCGCCAGTACTTCATGGACAATCGTGCGACAGAAAACCCCTCTGTCTACGGTGTGCTGGAGGCAGACCTGAGCCCCTCGACCATGATCACCGTTGGTGGCCGACTGGAGAAGAACAAGGAAACCGGTACCGGCGACGGCATACCGTTTTATGCCGATGGTTCGAGCGCCGGATTCAAGCGTAGCTACTGGCCGACCAGCAACTGGTCATACTCCGATCACGCGTCCAGCGAACTGTTCCTCAAACTCGATCATCAGTTCAACGACGACTGGAAGTTCAACTCATCGTTGACCCGCGTCTACGACACCGTGGAGAGCCAGGGCGCGTTCATCTACGGCAACATCAACAAGGACAACCTGCAAGGCCCGTACTGGGAGGGCAGCTACCAGCGTGCCAAGAGCGACCAGATGGTGCTTGACATGAACCTGTCCGGAAAGTTCGAGTTGCTCGGGCGCCAGCACGAATTCCTGTTCGGTGCCGATGGCCAGAAAATCAGCAGCCGCTGGCGTGGTGCGGATGGCATGAGCGGGCATTGGGGCTCCTACCTCACCGAGTGGGAAAAGGGCACGATGGACAAGAATTTCTGGCGTGACTACAACCCCAACAAGCGCAAGCAGTACGGCCTCTATTCAACCCTGCGCCTGCAATTGGCCGATCCTCTGAAACTGATTGTCGGCGCTCGTGCCACCCGATATTCGTTCGACCAGACCTACTCGATCAAAAACAAGACCACGAACGTCTGGGCCGACAAGGGCACCACCGATCATCGCGAGCCGACAAAACTGGTGCCATTCGGCGGCCTTGTCTACGACCTCGATGAGCAGTGGTCTGCTTACGTCAGCTACTCGGAAATCTTCAACCCGCAGGCGTTGTTCCAGAAGGGGCCGCTGCCCGGATCGCCGATGGCGCCCATGGTCGGCAAGACCTACGAAACCGGTGTGAAGGGCGAACTCTGGGACGGCGCGCTGAATGTGTCGGCGGCGCTGTTCTACTCCGAGCGCGACAATCAGGCCGTGCTGGATCCTCGCTACGCCCCTCAATCGGTGTTCTACGGCGGCAGCTGCTGCTATCTGGCGCGTGGTGAAGTCATCAGCAAGGGGGTGGATCTGGAAGTCAGCGGTGAGCTGCTGCCGAACTGGCAGGTCATGGCCGGCTACACCTTCAATCGCAATGAAGATAAAACCAACAAGGCGATTTTCAGCAGCGTCACACCCAAGCATCAGGCAAAGCTCTGGAGTACCTACGTCCTGCCGGCGGCGCTATCGGACTGGAAAATCGGCGGGGGGGCCACCGTGCAGAGCAGCAACTACGTAACCGGATCTATTGAGTACAACGGCCTGGACTACGTCGGCCCGACCGCGGTCAAGATGTCGCAAGGTGGCTATGCGGTTTGGGACGCGATGGCCGAGTATCAGATCGATACGCACTGGTCGGTCACCCTCAACGCGAACAACCTGTTCGACCGCAAGTACTGGGATACGCTGACGCATCCGGACTACGCCAACTACTACGGCACGCCGCGCAACTACATGCTGACCTTGCGCGGTGAGTTCTGATGCTCAGAACGCTATCGAACGCTGATACGCCGACGTCGCCACTACTTTTCCGCGCTTGAGTACCATCAGGCGCGCCGGCAGGTCGAGGATGACATCACTGACCGCGCGGGTGTCCATCAGCACCAGGTCGGCATCCTTGCCAGGCGCCAGGCCATAATGCTTCAGGCCCAGCGCTTTGGCCGGACGGGTGGTCAGCATCGACAATACCGTGGCCTGGTCATCCGCACCGCCCAGGTGGCAGGCCGGCAGCGCCAGTTGCGCAATGTTGAGCAGATCCCCGGTGCCATACGGGGTAAAGGCATTGCGAATGTTGTTGGTCGCCAGGCAGATGTTCACGCCGCCGTCACGCAGCGCCCGCACCGGCGTCAGTGAGCGGCGCACATTGTGGCTGTCGCCGCGGGCCCCGAGATGCAGATCGGTCGCGGGCAGGCACATGACGCTGATGTCGGCCTCGCGGAGCAGGGCAATGATCTCGCGTTGCTTCTGCGGCGTTGCCGCGCCCAGGCTGGTCAGGTGACCGACACAGACTCGCCCCTGATAACCTTCCTGGAGGGTCTTGTGCGCCAGGTATTCAATGGTCATGTGCTCGGCGTTGTCGGCAAAGTCCTGATGGAAGTCGATGTCTTTGCCATAACGCTTGGCCAGGCTGAAGACATAGTCGATGTGCTCATGGGCCGAGACATCGTTGTAGGGAATGCCACCGACCACATCGGCGCCTTTGTCCATGGCTTCGACCATCATGGCGTGCATGCCCGGCAGTTTCAGAATGCCTTCCTGGGGGAAGGCGACAACCTGGATATCAATGACGTCGCGGAATTTTTCGCGCAACTCCAGCACCACATCAAAGCCGGTGAAGCCCTGTGCCGGGTCGAACTCGGCGTGGGCACGCACATGGGTAGTGCCCGCCTGAACCAGTGCGCGCAGCACTTGAGTCGAGCGCTCGAGGATATCTTCGCGGGTCAGTGTCGGTTTCAGCTCTGCGGTAACGGCGATCGCCTCCTGCAGGGTGCCGGAGCGATTGGCCTTGCGGTGCATGACGTTGGCCTTTTCCAGATGCAGGTGGCCCTCGACAAAGCCCGGGATCAGGACATTGCCATTGCCCTGGATCTCCTGCGTGGCGGTGTGTGCAATGTTCGGGGCAATCTCGACGATTTTGCCGTTGTGCACGGCGACGTCCGTCAGCGCTTGGGCGTCGTCGATGCGTACCTTACGAAAGATCAAGTCCATGCCTTTGTTCCTCAGTGCAACCCGGCCACCTTGCGGCGGCCGGGCTGGTTCATCGGGCGATCAGAACGGTTTGGTCGGCAGGTACTTGCCATCCAGGGTGATCACGGCGCGGGAGCCGCCTTCCGGGTCTTCGACTTTCTTGATGTCGAGCTTGAAGTTGATGGCGCTGATGATGCCGTCGCCGAACTTCTCGTGGACCAGCGCTTTGAGCGTGGTGCCGTAGACCTGCAGCATCTCGTAGAAGCGGTAGATGGTCGGGTCGGTCGGCACGCGGTTGTCGATGCTGCCGCGCAGCGGCACGGTCTGCAGCAGCGCAACGGCGTCAGCGTCGAGGCCGAGTTTGTCACCGACTACCTCGGCGGCACTGCGCGGCAGCGGATGCTGGCCGAGCAGCGCGGCGGTGACGAAGGCTTCGGACAGGCCGGTGCCGTCGGTGATCTGGGCGAACGACAGGTCTTTGCGGGCCTTGGCCAGGAGAATGACGTCGGTCAGGGCGAGGCGAGCGTTCTGGCAGATTTGCGACTGGATCATGGGGTTATCTCCGTGGGTAAAAAAGGGCTTCAAGCGGCTTGCTTGGGGTTGTGGGAAACAGCGTGTGCGCCTGGGTTGTCGGCAAGGGACACAAACTTTGCGCTGCTGCCATCGAAGGCGTCGATGCGCCCGCTTTCGATGTCGTAGACCCAGCCATGCAGTGTCACGCGGCCCTCTTCGAGGGCGAGGCGCACCGAGGGATGGGTCTGGATATTGGCCAGCTGGGCGATCACGTTCTCGCGGACCATGGCCTCGACCTTGGCGTGCTGGTCGTGATGCGTGCGGGCTTCATTCACCACTCGGCCGGAGTCCGCATAGCGCAACCAGCCGGCCACTGCGGGCATGTGGTCGAGGCATGTGCAGGTGGCGATGGCGGTCATCGCGCCGCAGTCCGAATGCCCGCAGATCACCACGTCCGAGACCTGCAAGGCGGCGACGGCATACTCGACCGAGGCCGACACACCGCCTGGCTCTGGGCCGTAGGACGGGACGATGTTGCCGGCGTTGCGGATGACGAACAGATCGCCCGGCTCGCGTTGGGTGACCAGCTCAGGCACCAGGCGGCTGTCGGAGCAGGAGATGAACAGGGCACGGGGGCTCTGCTGATTGGCCAGGTCCTTGAACAGGGTGGCGCGCTCTGGAAAGGCGTCTCGTTGAAACTTAAGAAAACCGTCGATGATGTCTTTCATGCTTGTCTCCATTGGGTCGCGATGCGATGGAGTGAAGGTTACGTAGCGCATGACATAAGGTAAAAGTCTCATTTATGATCGTGCGCATCAGATAATCTTATGGGTACAGCCATGCTTGCACGACACATCCAGTACTTCCTTGCCGTGGCGGAACATCACAGCTTCACCCGCGCTGCGGCGGCCCTGCATGTCTCGCAGCCGGCCTTGTCGCAGCAGGTCCGGCAGCTGGAGGAAAGCCTCGGGGTACAGTTGTTCGATCGCTCAGGGCGTATTACGCGCCTTACCGATGCGGGGGAGGTGTACCTGGGCTATGCCCGTCGAGCCTCGCAGGCCCTGCAGGAAGGCGGCCGCGCCATCCACGATGTCGGCGACCTGAGCCGTGGTTCGTTACGCATTGCGCTGACGCCGACCTTCACCACCTACCTGGTCGGGCCGCTGGTCGAGGCCTTCCACAGCCGCTACCCGAACATCACCTTGAACGTGCGTGAAGTCGCGCAGGAATACATGGAGGAGCAGTTGCTGGCCGACGCGCTCGACGTCGGTATCGCGTTCGAAGAGCAGCACGCCGAGGACATCGACACCTACCCGCTGCTGACTGAGACCCTCGCCCTGGTGGTCGGCAGCAAGCACCCCCTGGCCCGTGAGCGCGCTATCAGCCTGGACGCGTTGAACGCGGAGTCGCTGATCCTGCTCAGCAGCGAATTCGCCACCCGCGAGCAGATCGACCGCTACTTCCGCCAGCACGGCATCCGTCCCCGGGTACAGATGGAGGCCAATGTCATCGGCGCGGTGATCGAAGTGGTGCGCAGAACCACGCTGTCGACCCTGCTACCCGCGACCATCGCGCGAGCCCACCCGGACCTGGTCGCCCTCGAGCTGGATCCGCGGCGACTGCAACGTACTGCGGTGCTCATGCAGCGCAAGAATGTCTATCAGACCGCGGCTGCGCGGGCGTTTATCGAGTTGGCCAGGGAGGTGGCGGCAGGCCTGGAAGAATAGTGACCTGGATGGGCGCTACGCGGTGGCGGGCGAGGCCTCGAACAACTTGCGCCCAAGTTGTTCTCCCGCCAGCAGGGCGATGCCTGGCTCCGCTGCTTCGGAGTCAAGCAAAAGGTCCGAGCTCAGCACTTTGGCGCCGCAGTAATCGAAGATACCGTGATCGATCTGAGTCTTCATCGCGGCGGCGTAGCCGTGTCGGCTGTAGGTGCCGGTGTCGGCACCGCCAATGCCGACGAGATGAACACGCAGGTGCTTTAAGTTTTTCACCAGTGGCGCCTCCGGGCGAAAGTCGAACGCCCAGCCATTGGAGAATACCCGGTCGATCCAGCCCTTGAGCAACGCCGGCATCGACCACCAGTACACCGGGAAGACCAGCACCAGGGCATCGGCACGGTCGATCCGGGCCTGCTCGGCGACGACATCTGCGGGAGGCATGGCCAGGCTGCGATGCACCGCCAGGTCGGCGGTGGAGAAACGCGGATCGAAACCCTGCGCCGTGAGGTCGGCAAGCTCAAACGTGTTTGCCGGGTCGGCCGCAACGAGGCCTTCACCGACGCGTGCGGCGACGCTATGGGTAAGCGAATGCGATTCGGGATGGGCGACAACAATGAGTGCATGCATGACAGGGCCTCTCAGAGCAGTTGAGGGAGTGTGGTGACGGCTATATACTTTCAGTAAGTTACCTTTGGTAAGTTACTTTTGGTACATAGTGATGTCAACCCGTGAAAACACATCCGCCAAGCCTCGCCGCCGATTGACCCGCGAGGACAGACTGCGCCAACTGCTGGAGACTGCCTGGCAACTGGTGCGCGACGAGGGCACCGAAGCATTGACCCTTGGTCGACTAGCCGAACAATCCGGCGTGACCAAGCCCGTGGTGTATGACCATTTCGGTACACGCTCAGGCCTGTTGGTGGCCCTGTACCAGGATTTTGATGCGCGCCAGACGCAACTCATGGACGCGGCTCTGGCAGTCGGCGAGCCGACCTTGCTCGGCAAGGCACAGGTGATTGCCGGCGCCTATGTCGATTGCGTGCTGCAACAGGGGCGGGAAATACCGGGCGTGATCGCCGCGTTAGCCAGCACCCCGGAACTCGAACGCACCAAGCGCGAGTACGAAAGTGTATTCCTGGACAAATGCCGACAGGCCTTTCAGCCCTTTGCCGGTACTGCAGGTTTGAGCGCCGCCAGCCTGAGGGCGATGCTCGGCGCGGCTGAAGCGCTATCGCAGGCGGCCGCTGGCGCAGAGATCAGCGCGGATCAGGCCAAGGACGAGCTAGTGGCCGTGATCGTCGCAATGGTCGAAAGGAGCGCTCGAACGCTTTCCACTGGCTGAGCCTGTCTGCCAGGACCTCATAGTGCAGCGGTTTTCGAGGACGCGCCTTCAGCGTCCTCGAAACGCCACACTACTTACAGCGACACCAGCACATCACACTGGGATTCATTGAGCACATGCTTGGTAACGCTGCCGATCAGCAACTCTTCCAGCGCGCTTTCACCCTGCTTGCCGACCACGATCAGGTCGCAGTCCAGCTCTTGCTCCTGCTCCTGCTCAACGATGCGCCAGGCGGCGTCACCGTGCACCACGATTTGCCGAGCATCGGCCAGCCCGGCGGTTTCGCTCAATGCCGCGAGTTGTTCCACGGCATCTTTGCGGATGACATTGCGGTAGTGGGTGAGGGTGTCCTGGTCAACATGGGCGAAGCGCATGCTGCCTTCGAATGGGGCTTCGTACACGTGCAGGAGGATGATTTCGGCCTGCGGGGCAACCGCTTTTGCCAGCTTGATGGCGCGCAGCGATGAAGGCGAAAAATCAACCGCAACCAGCACCCTGCGGTAGGCGTCGCGGGGCGCGTGTTTGACCACCAGCATCGGGCAGAGCATACGGCTGAGCATGCGTTGCACGGTAGAGCCGAGCAGCAGGCGCCGGGCCAGGCCCTGTCCCTTCGCCCCACACACCAACAGGTTGCTGTGTTTGTCCTGTACTACCCGGGTGATTTCCGTGACCACCGAGCCGGGCAGGGCCTGAACGCCAGCGGCGATGTCATAGCGCTGGAACAGCAGGTCGGCGTGTTGGTGGATTTTTTCCTGTGCAGTCTCCAGCGCGCGACCCAACAGGTCATCATCAGGTACCACCAGATGCTTGAGGCGCACGTAGGGGGCTGGATTGGCGACGTAGAGCAGATCCAGTGAAGCGTGCTGCGCCTTGCTCAAGAGTGCAGCGCGTTCTGCCGCGTTGCGGGCCGAGGGCGACAAGTCGGTGGCAACCAGTACGTGGTTCAACGAGGTCATCGTGGGTCTCCTTAACAGTGTCCGTTCCTTGTGTGCAGTCATCCTCTCGCGAACCATGGCCAGCGTTTTGATTTGTGTCAATGATGTGGGGGCGCTTGCGCGAGGATGGCCCGGGTGTCCTCGTCGAGCAGGCTGCGCAGTTGCTCAAACAGCGGATCGCTATCGGTGTATTTTTTGCCGTAGGCCAGGTTGAAGGCGTAATCGAAATCGGCGGGGTTCTTGCCCTGGTTGTGCTGCAGGATGGTCTCCAGCTTGTCCAGCGCCTTGACCGCTTTTGCCTCGGCTGACTGGGCGTTTTCGTAGTCATCCCAGAGCGCCAGAATCTCGGCTTTCAAGCCTTCATCCAGGGCGCTGGTCAGCAGCAGAAGGTCGTTTCTCTCTTGCTCGCTCTTGTCGGGAAACTCGGCTTTGCTGACGGCTGGAATGTCGCCATTGATGGCCTCGCCCAAGTCGTGAATCACGCACATCTTGAGGATTTTCAGCACATCGAGACCGGCCAGTTGATCGGCGAAAACGATGGCCATCAGGCACAGGCGCCAGCTATGTTCCGCGGTGCTTTCGGTGCGCCCGGAAGAGGTATGCGCGCTGCGCAGTACATCCTTGAGCTTTTCCGCCTCGCGCAGAAAGGTGAGGCGGCCTTTGATTTTTTCGATGTCCATGCATCCCCTGATTCAATCGGCGAAGGTTATGTGCGGCGGCACAGGGAATTCGCTGTTGCTGCCAGACTAGGTGCAGAGGGAGGCAGCGTCCACGCATAAAATATGCGTGCAGCCGTTAGAGCGTCTCGACCAAACGTGCTGCAGTGCCGTCCGAGAGCGGGATGCGTGTCCAGCGACAGCGGCCCTGGCTGATTGGCACGAGGGGCGAGTCATTGTTACCGGTGATGAACTCCAGCGCGGGGGGTGCGCAGGTTTCCCGCCATCCACACTCATTGAGCGCCAACTCCTTGCCAATGATCTCTGGCGTTGCAAAACGCCACAGCGAACGGCCCAGCAACTCGCTGACCGGGGTCGTGAACTGGGCTGCGCGGGCGGGGGAGCACGCCAGCAAACGGTGCGTCAGATCACAAATCAGATGAAGGGGGCGTGGGCTCTCCGTGACCAGCCTGGCCAGGACCTGATCGGCGGCAGCATCGAGGCGCGCGGCCAACAAGTGCTCAAGCTGTTTGTGGGCTGCCGGGTCCATCGCCTGCACGCCACTTTCCCAACGCGAAATGGTCGATTGGGTAACCTTGAACAACTCGGCGGCATGGGCTTGTTTGACGCGGTGCAACAGGCGCCAGCGGCGGAGTGAAATGCCAGGCAAGGCTGGCTTTAGCATCATGTCCTGCATTTTCAGGGTTTCTTCCTGGAACGAAAGGCCGCCACTTTCATGCGGTTGCCGCAGGTCGCCATGCTGCACCAGCGGCGGCGGTGGGATTTGGTCAGGTCATGGAAGAACAACACGCAGTCTTGCGCCTCGCATTGGCGGACGAACTCGAACTTGTCGCTGGTAACCAGGCTCACCAACGCCTCGGCCACAGGCTCTAGCAGGCTGGCCGGGCTGTTGTCCCGTGGCTGAAGGGCGACGCGAAACGCCCGCACTTCATCGTTCCATTCCAGCCGCCGCAGCGGACGGCCCGCTTCCAGCACCTGATTGATCACGCTGAGATCCACGGCAACGCCGTCTCTTGCGGCGTTGACTACTTGCCTTGAGCACTCGCGCAGCTGGCGGGCGAGGGCCAGCAGCCCCTGCGGGATCTGTGCGTCAGGCTGCGCGGGCAACTGGCCCGCCGCCTTCAGCCAGTCCAGCACGCTGTGGTCATCTGCAAGGCAGTCATGTCGCTGCTCTGCGACACCGTATTCCGTGTTGATGAAATCGAGGGCCAGGTTGTCAGCGACGAAGAGCGCACCCAAGGCGGTAGTGGTGGACGGATTCATATCGATCTGTAACCGGAAAAATTGTTTTGACAGGTTACCAAAATGATGAGTAACCTTCAAATGCGCTTTTTAACGGTTACAATAGGAGTCCTGCCATGACCGCTTTCCAGACTACCCATCAGATTCACTACCGCTATGAACTCGTCGGTGACGTGAAGGTTTTCTACCGTGAGGCGGGCAGCCCCGAGGCACCGACAGTCCTGCTGCTGCACGGCTTCGCCGCCTCGTCGTTCATGTTCCGCGATCTGATTCCCGCGCTGGCCGACCGCTACCATGTGATCGCCCCGGACCTACCGGCGTTCGGCTTCACCGAGGCGCCGGCGCGGGGCGCGTATGCCTACACCTTCAGCCAGCTCACGGAAACCATCGGGCAGTTCACCGAGCAACTCAATCTCGATAAATACGCCCTGATGGTTCACGACTATGGCGCGCCGGTCGCATGGCGCCTTGCCGTTGCACACCCGGCGCGGGTGACGGCAATCATTTCCCAGAATGGCAACGCCTATGAAGAAGGACTGGGCGAAAGCTGGGCACCGATTCAGGCCTACTGGCGCGAGCCGAGCGAGCAGAACCGCGCGGCCCTGCACGACTTCCCGACCCCGGCGTCGATCAAGTGGCAGTACCTTGAAGGGGTAGCCGACAAGACCCTGGTATCACCCGATGGCTACACCCTGGAAGGGCTGCAGATATCCCGGCCTGGCAATGCGGACATCCAGCTCGACCTGATGCTCGACTACGCCTCAAACCTCGCGCTGTACCCAACGTTCCAGGCGTACTTCCGCCAATACCAGCCGCCGCTGCTGGCCGTCTGGGGCAAAAACGATCCGTTCTTCGTGCCACCTGGGGCAGAGGCCTGGAAGCGCGATCTTCCCAACGCCGACATTCGCTTCTACGACACTGGCCACTTCGCTCTGGAAAGCCACGCCAGGCAAATCATTCCCGTCATCCGCGAGTTTTTGCACGAGCACATTTGAGGGGGAAAATTTTTACAGGTGAAGTATTTGCCTGATTTAATGCCGCCATGTTTGATCATTACCTGAAACGCTGGGCGTTGACCGTCGACGGGGCTGCTTTCGCCTCGTTGAACGGCAACCTGTTGCCCGTTCGCCAGCACGGTGTGCCCGCCATGCTGAAAATCTCACAAGAACCGGAAGAGCAGGCCGGCAACCTGCTCATGGCCTGGTGGCAAGGAGAGGGTGCCGCGCCGGTACTGGCCCATGATGGCGGGGCCTTGTTGATGAAGCGCAGCCAAGGTTCGGCCTCGCTCATACAGATGGTCAACGATGGCCGGGATGATGAGGCCACGCGCATCCTCTGTACGGTAGCTGCCCGTCTTCATGCACCGCGCGCCAAACCGCTTCCCGAGTTGGTGCCGCTCGGGCAATGGTTCGAATCACTATGGAGCGCGGCGGCTGCTCACGGCGGCATTCTTGAACACAGTGCAAAGACTGCAAGCGAGCTTTTGGCGGCGCCGCAAGATGTCGTAGTGCTGCACGGCGACATCCATCATGGCAACGTGCTGGATTTCGGCCAGTGCGGATGGCTCGCGATTGACCCCAAAGGGCTGCACGGCGAGCGCGGCTTTGATTACGCCAACATCCTGTGCAATCCCGACAGCGCCAGCGCGCTCGCACCGGGAGCCTTCGCGCGTCGGATCGAGCTTATCGCCGGTATTTCGGGTATTGATCGGCGAAGGCTGTTGCAATGGGTACTTGCCTGGGCAGGGTTGTCGGCGGCCTGGATGCTTGAAGACAATCTTGAGCCGGGTATCAGAATCGAAGTAGCCAGATTGGCAGCTTCAGTACTCAGTACAGACGCCTGAATCCGAGGATTGCATGCACGCTGATTAAAAATCATCTGCCTCAGGTGCACGGAAGGCCTTGCTGTAGTAGCCGGACGGGTCGAAACAGCACACCTGCTTCTTGCCGCAGGCAAGCATATCGCAGGCATCACCGATTCGTTTTGCGCGCGTCTTCAGTTGCTTGGCTGAAGTAATCCAGTGTATCCAGTCTACGCGTGCGAGGGTCGTCGTATTGTCCCAGACCAAACGAGCTTCAGGTGCGGCTGCCAATGCCTGCTGAAAGTCTGCCGGGATCTCAGGCTCGGGTTCCTTCTTCACAGGGCTCAGCTCCAGCGTAACGACATCCCCAACGGCGGCACCTGCGGCTTCGAGTAACGCTGTACTGACCTGCAGCCAATGACTCAACTGACCATCCGGCTCAAGGGTTGCCTGGAACGGGTGGCCATTGAGGGTGCCTGCAACCGTCGTCCTTCCTCGCCTCGGCAGCTGTTCACTGGCGTCTCTTGGCAGTACGACGAACGCCCACGGCGTGTCATTTCCAGGCTGTGCTGGACGAAGAAGCTTTGCTTCGAATCGGGATTTCCCATCGATTGTTGTCATTGCAACTCCTCCAGCAGTACGCCAAGCCCAGTTGGACGACGCTCCCTATCAGGGCAAGCTGAGCGCTCAGCTCACCAGCACCTCGTCCAGGGCCTTTTCCAGGGTGCTGACCGTACGCTCGATATTGCGCAGCTTTTCGAGCCCGAACAGACCGATGCGGAAGGTCTGGAAGTCGGCCGGCTCGTCGCATTGCAACGGTACGCCGGCGGCGATCTGCAGGCCGTGGGCGGCAAATTTCTTGCCGTTCTTGATGTCGGCATCATCGGTGTAACTCACCACAACGCCAGGGGCCTGAAAGCCTTCCGCCGCCACGCTTTTGATGCCTTTGCCGGTCAACAGTGCGCGCACCCGATCGCCCAGCGCCTGTTGTTCGCCGCGGACCTTGTCGAAACCGTAGGCCTGCGTCTCTTTCATCACTTCGTTGAACCGCGCCAGGGCATCGCTGGGCATCGTCGCATGGTAGGCATGCCCGCCCTGTTCGTAGGCCTGCATGATCTGCAGCCACTTTTTCAGGTCGCAGGCGAAGCTGCTGCTCTGCGTCTGCTCGATGCGCTCAAGGGCCAAGGCACTGAACATCACCAGGGCGCAGCAAGGGGAGGCGCTCCAGCCTTTCTGCGGTGCGCTGATCAGCAGATCGACTGCGCATTTATGCATATCAACCCAAAGCGTGCCCGAGGCGATGCAGTCCAGCACGAACAGGCCACCCACCGCATGCACGGCGTCGCCTACGGCGCGCAGGTAGTCGTCGGGCAGGATAATCCCTGATGAGGTTTCAACATGGGGAGCGAAGACAATCTGCGGCTTGTGCGTTGCAATGGCTGCCAGCACCTCGTCCAGCGGGGGCGGGGCGTAGGCCGCCTGGCGACCCGTCTCGACCGGTCGGGCCTTCAACACCGTGGTGGCCGCCGGGATGTTGCCCATCTCAAGGATCTGACTCCAGCGATAACTGAACCAGCCGTTGCGAATCACCAGGCATTGCTGGCCGGTGGCAAACTGTCGCGCCACCGCCTCCATGCCGAATGTGCCACTGCCCGGGACCACCGCCACAGCCTGAGCGTTGTAGACCTGTTTCAGGGTGCTGGAAATGTTCCTCATCACGCCTTGAAATGCCTGCGACATATGGTTGAGCGAGCGGTCGGTGTAGACCACCGAGTACTCGACCAGCCCCTCGGGATCGATGCTGGGATAAAGCTTGGACATGGGTGACTCCTTTCGCAGAGATGTCAGTGGTATGGACCCTGCCCGAAGCTTTGGCAAATAACAAGATTGCTCGGGAGTGATTGCGGCTTCTATCGAGCTGCTGACATTTCCACTTTAATACGCTGCTGCAGACTTCACTGAAGGCCCCGTATATGGACATACCCCCTCGCTTCATCATTCACCAAACCCGGCATTGGGTACTCAATCACCGTATGAACAGCGCGCTGCCCGGGTACTTGATGTTGAGTGCAAAGGCGCAGACAAACTCGCTCTCCACGCTACCGATCGAGGCACAGGCAGAGCTGGGTGTATTGCTGGCACGAACGCAAAAAATCATCGAAGACTTACTGCTGCCCAAGCGCTTGTATATAGGCCGCTTTGGGCACGACCCCGGCCACTCCATTCACTTCCATTTCATTCCTGTCTACCCGTGGGTAGAGGCGCTGTTCTGGGAGGATGACAGGTACAGATCACTGCAGGCCTTCGGCTCGATAGACAGCGATGAACCTTTGACGGATGGCGCAGAGCTGACACTGTTCGTGTGGCGAGAGTTTTGCGAACGCCCGGATCCACCGCAAATCCAGGGCCAATCGGTCGAACAGGTCATTGCAGACCTTCGCACAACATTTGCTGCTCAACCTGCTGAATAGCCCGCAAAAGCCCCGGGTTGATGCAGTCCCAGTGGGAGCGGGCTTGCCCCGCGATTGCCCAACCCAACTCACCGGATGGCCGCATCTGCGGCCTAACCAGCCAAACAATTCACTCCACCGGCACTTGCCTCGCCTGCACAGTACGTCTCAGTACCGCAGCCGTCTCAGCACGCGCCTCAACCTCATCCAGCAACGCCTCCACCAGCGCGAGGCTTATTTCCAGCGATTGTTCAGTCGCCCAGAGTAGTTCACGGGTTTCGGCATCGACCATGTCACAGGCGTGAGCGTTGGTCCGGTAAGCACTTTTGAGCAGGATGGTGGCGTGGACCAGAGCGTCTTCGGCAGACACGCCGGGGCGCACGGCGAACAGCGGATCGTGGCTGCCATCGCAGGAGCCGAAGGTGGTGCTGGTTTTGGTGACGAGGGGAGGATCAGGAACGGGCTTTGTCATTGTGTTGCTCCTTGATTGATGGAGCCGCCACAGACCGTGACCAAACGATGGGTGGCGACTGTACGCAGGTTGGTCAACCGGGAATCAAGGAACCCGGCGCGCACGAATGCGCCCCGCGCACAGCCGCCATAACACGAAACAGCAGACACAAAAAAAGCGCCAGCTGAATCGGATGGGGCGCTTGTGCGCCTTGATTTCTCGCAGGTGACCAAACCTGGTCGCTGGATTTACAGCGACGTGGGGAAGGTTAGCGGGGTTGGGGAGGGGATACAAGGGGGTGGTGGTCAATGGCGACTTTCGGCCAAGAGCGGTCACCAAAAGCTGTCAAAGCCCGGGGTGACTCGCACGCATGACTTTACCTGGCTTATTTCATGGTAAACAGGCCGAAGGTAAATAGCGCAGTCTGTCCTTGTTTACAAAGTAGTTGGCATGGGTAGTAGAATCCTACACTGAAATATTCAGATAACAGGTCTTGCTCCTGAGCACTCCAGCTGGGGTAGCGTTACCCGTTAAAAATGTTTTACTGTTTAAATGACATGCAGACAAGGATGATTGAACATGGCATTTGACGCTTTCCTCAAAATCGATGGTATCCCCGGCGAAGCCCTAGATGATCAACACAAGGACTGGATAGAAATCACAGGGTACCGATTTGGAACTCATCAAAGTACATCGGCTACCGCAAGTTCATCGGGCGGAGCGTCTTCTGGACGCACAACTTTGAGCGACTTCACGTTTACCAAAAATCTGGACAAATCCAGTTGCAAGCTCATAGAGGCCAGCTGTGCAGGTGAACACTTAAAAGAAGTTGTCGTGATGTTACATCGTGCCGGCGGTGAAAAGCTCAAATATTTTGAGATCACATTGGAAGAAGTGATTATTTCAGAGTATTCGCAAAATGCGAATGATGGCGTTCCAACAGAGTCTGTCAATTTAAATTACGGACGGATAAAGGCGATTTACACCCAGCAGAAACGAGGTGATGGTAGCGGCGGAGGTAATGTTGCCGGCGGCTGGGATCGAATCAACAATAAAAAATACTCCTGAGGCAATCGCGGATGTCAGCAGTCAATAGCTTTATCAATCCATACGTACAAAATTATTCGTACCTTAAATCAAATCTACAACTAGGTAAAAATTCCAGCACGAAATTTGATGTATTGAATTTGCACATCCTTAACTCGGTGGTCTTGCCAGGCGAAATCATAATCATCGGAGATAATTCAACACCTTCTTGTACAAGTGAAGAAGCTTTTTATATGAGGATGGCCGTCAATACTCATATGGCATTGATGGCCAATGGCGCGCAAAGTGATGGCTTTCTTGTTGAGAATCATGAGCTTCTAACAAAAGCTCTGGGATACACCGCCCTTGGCATAGGTAGTATGAGTGATTCTTGGAGCAAGCATCTTGAAGGCATCAAGATGACGCTTGAAGAAATTGATACAATCTACAAGGAACATCTCAAAAGCGGGGCAATACTAAGTCGGGAGACTTTTTACGTAAAAAGAAAATTTTTATTTGGAAAGCTCGAGAGCCAACTAAGAAGTTTTGCTAGCTATGGATCGGGCTTGCGCAATCAGGGATCGATCAAGAGAACTCTTGGGATTTCAACGAAAAGCTATTTGCACTCTGGAGTAATCGCAGGGTATGCTGATACCATTAATGGCGTGGCAAAAGCCTCGAGATTCTTGAAGAATGGTACATATATAGGTATAGGGCTGGATGTTGCTGCGACTGGAGTATCCATCAACAATGCTTGTTCAAGCGGTCGTGAAGATCAATGTAGAAAAGCAAAATATGTTGAAGTCAGCAAGCTCGGCATTAGTATACTGGGTGGATCAGTCGGGGGTAGCGTAGGCGCAATGGCCGCTACCAGTCTCTGCGTTATTGCATTAGGCATGGTAACTGGAGGGGCTGGTGCATTTGCTTGTGCTTTTATAGGGGCGGCTATTGGTGGCGCCGCTGCTGGATATATAGGTAGTGAAGGCGGTGAGATATTTGGTGATGCCATTTACGAGACATTTGGAAGATGAACAAAATAGAGTTGGGTTTTATCGTTGGCGCAATAAGCATAATGATGATTCTGAATCTCAGCTATATGGCGTATTTGGCGATTTTCAAGCTGCCCATTGCTGAAAGCCATTTTTCCAAATCCACCTGGATACAAAACAATAAAACCGCTCTCGCAAAAACAGGATGGGCAGGGAGTATTTACAAGTTAAATGCAATTGCAATAGTGTTGCTCATGCCCAAGCTAAGCGAAAAAAGAAACCTGATTGACCTCGCTGAGGCTTTGGCATTCCCTAAAAAACTAAAGTTACTTATACTCGCAAACTATGCTTCTTTAATTTTACTACTATGCTGCCTTACGACCACTGTGGCCTTATCAAAAACCTAGCCATTATTTTTTAAACACCCCATTCCTACACCTCCTTCCATACCCTTATCTGATCAATAGCATCTGCACCGCTGAAGCCTCAACCCACAAACACCATGGACAACCCCATCCCCCGATCCTTATGCTCCCCCGACATCACATGAACAACAATTACAAATCCCATGGATACCGATTACCCCGCGAGCGCGTTCTGGCGGCGGCTGGCCAGGCCGCGTCGCAGTCTGGTGGCGCGCTATACCTTGCTGTCTATCGTGGTCATGAGCGTAGCGCTTATTGCCCTGGCGGTGCTCTATGAGCAATTGGCCAAGGATCTGCTCAACCGCCTGACCGGCGAACGTCTCGATGCTCAGGCGCTGTCTACGGCGAACCGGGTGTCGTCGTTTCTCGACGATCGTTTCTACCAGCTCTCGGCGCTGTCCAATCACCCGAGCATGCCGGATTTCATCGCCGATCAAACCAACCAGGCCGGCGATGTCGATGCGTTGCTCAAGCTCGAAAGCGAGTTGCCGTTTCTGTACGGCGTGCTGTTTTTCGACGAGAACGAGAACCTGCTCAAGGTGATACCGGGGCAGGGTGCTTCGGGGGCGCCGTATTGGGGGCGGGAGGGCTGGTCGTTGAACGGGCTTTCGCGGCAGATGGTTGGCGATATCGAGGTGATCGGGCCGATGCTGCCCCAGGCCGGGCGGTCGGGCTGGCTGTTGATTCGCAAGACGATCCGCAATGGCCGGCTTGATCATCGTGTGCGTATCGGCCTGCATCTGCGGCTGGCGTCGATCACTGAGTTGTTGGTCAGTTCTGGTTTGAACGGGGTGGTTACGCCGCTGCTGCGGGTGCCGGGTGGGGCGTTTATCGATGCCACCGGGCGTCAGGTCGAGGCGCCAAGTGACTGGCGCGAAGGGCCGGTGATTCTGCCCGGCTGGCAGGTGGTGTTCAGTGTGCAGCCGGGGGCGGTGCTCAAGCCGCTGGACGATGCGCGCTGGTGGCTGTACCTGGCGGCGGTCGGCTTTATCGTGTTTATCCTGATTGTGTTCTTCACGCTGTCGCGCCAGTTGCGCGCGCGGGTGGGTTCGCTGGTGGAAGGGGCGCATCAGCTGTCGTCGGGGGACCTGGGTTATCGTCTGCCGGAGCAGGTCCATAACGACGAGATCGGGCGGGTGACGCGCGCGTTCAATGTGATGGCCGGGCGGCTGGCGGATGTGATGGAGCGGACTGTGCGTGCGGAAAATCTCGCGGTGCTCGGGACCTTTGCCACGGGCGTTGCCCATGAGGTGCGCAATCCGTTGGCGACGATGAAGACCACGGTGCAGGCCTTGCTGCGGCGTGAGCAGGAGGCGGAACGGCGACTGCTGCTGACGGATCTCTGTCAGGAAATTGATCGCCTGTCCCATGTCACCAGCGACCTGCTTGAATACGGCCGGCCACACCCGGCGATCCCGCAGGTGGTGGACCTGGCTGCGCTGCTTGCACGCACGGCGCGGCTGGTTGCGCCTGAGGCCGATGCCAAGGGCATCACCTTTTCCAGCACCTGCAAACCTGGCTTGCAGCTTTGGGTTGATCCGGACCAGGCTCAGCAGATTCTTCTCAATCTTTGCCTCAACGCGGTGGAAGCCAGTACACCGGGCCAGTGTGTGAGCGTCGAGGGCCAGGCCTGGGGTGAGCGGGTGTGTGTGACGGTGGTGGATCAGGGCTGCGGCATTCCCGAGGCCGCGCTGCAGCAGGTGCGCCAGCCGTTTTTCACCCTCAAGGCCCGCGGTACCGGGCTGGGGCTGAGCATCTGCCAACAATTGCTGGAAGCCAACGCCTCGCGAATGGAGCTCGCGAGTACCCCGGGCGAGGGCACTGTGGTGACCCTGGACTTTCCCACGCCCGCAGCGACTTATCTGAAGTGAGCGACCGATGTCTGAAATACAGGTTCTGATTGTCGATGATGAAGAAGCGCTGGTGCGCTCGCTGAGCTACGCCTTGCGCGGTGAAGGCATGCTGCCCCGCGCGGTCTACAGTGGCGAGGCGGCGCTGGAATTGCTGGCTGACAGCACCGTTGATGTTGATATCGTGCTGCTCGACCTGGGCCTGCCGGGGATGGATGGCATCGCCACCCTCGAGGGCCTGCGCAAGTGCCGGCCGAACCTGCCGGTGATCATGATTTCCGCCCATGGCGATACCCGTGCGGCGGTGCAGGCGGTGAAGGGCGGCGCCACGGATTATCTGACTAAACCGTTCGAGCTTGACGACCTGTTGGCGACCATTCACGGCACTCTCGATGTGCCTGGTGCCGACGCTATAGGCACAGAGGAGCAGGGCGCCTTGCTCGGGCAGAGTCTGGCCATGGCGAGCCTGAAAGCTGCGGTGCAGCGCATCGCCCGCAGTTCGGCCACGCGGATTCTGCTGCTGGGTGAATCGGGTACCGGCAAGACTCTGGTGGCCCAGGCGCTGCACGCCAACAGCTCGCGCGCGGCGCATCCGTTTATCGAGGTCAACTGCGCGGCGCTGCCGGAGCAATTGATCGAAGCCGAGCTGTTTGGTTCGGAAAAAGGCTCGTACACCGGTGCGCACCAGAAGCGTATCGGCCTGGTCACCCAGGCTAATAACGGCACGCTGTTCCTTGATGAAATCGGCGAGCTGCCTTTGGCCTTGCAAGCCAAGCTTCTGCACTTTCTCGAGAACGGCAGCTACCGCGCCGTGGGTGCCAGCCAGGCCAGCAGCGCCGATGTGCGCGTGGTGGCGGCGACCAACCGTGACCTGGCCGACGATGTGCGCCAGGGACGTTTTCGTGAAGACCTGTTCTACCGCCTCAACGTCATCACTCTCGATATCCCGGCCCTGCGCGAGCGCGGCGACGACATCCTGCTGCTGGCCCGGCATTTTGCCGCGCACCAGGCCCGTGAGGAAAAGGTCGCGCCCATCGAGTTCCAGTCCGACAGCGCCGCCGCGCTGGTGCGCCATCGCTGGCCGGGCAATGTCCGCGAACTGAAGAACCTGATCGAGCGCCTGACCATTCTACTTCCCGGGCAAGCCATCGGCAGCGCGCAGTTGCCCGCACACCTGCAAACCACGGAGCCTGCGCCCACCTCGCTGTCGGCGCTGGATGGCCAGCTCGAACGTGCCGAGCGGGACCTGGTCAACGATGCCCTCAGCCGTAGCGCCGGGCACAAGGGCCTGGCCGCCGACTTGCTGGGTATTTCCCGGCATGCGCTCAAGCGCCGTTTGCAGCGCCTGGGCATCGAGCGCGGCGATGAGCGCTAACCGCTCAACCGCGCGCGCTCGCTGAGCGCAAGCCGCTCAAGCGTTCTGGCAAAACGCCGCGTCAGCAACTGGCGCGGCACTCCTCGAAACTCAATTATCACCACGCAAAGTCTTGTTCCAGAGCGCTTTGCTGATATCTCATGCAACGTAAGTCAAAGGCTGGCACAGCCTTTGCGATAACCCATTCCGCTAACCGACAAGAGGCGTCCCCGAACGCCCCAAGGGATTTTATGCAACTGCCGTTTTCTCATCTGACCACCGCCGTCGCCTTGAGCGGCCTGCTGCTGGCTCACGCCGGTACTGCGCAGGCCGGGCGCGTCGAGCTGGGCGCGGCTGCCGCGCAGGCCGACCTGACCCTCGGTTGCCTGTACCCGATGACCGAGCGGGCAGCGATCTATGGCCAGGACAGCATCGCCGGCATCCAGGTGGCGTTGAGCGAGCTGCAGGCCGAGCGCGAAGCCGGGCAGCAGGTGCCACGGATGCGGGTGATCATCGACGACGACCAGTCCAAGGCTTCCTACGGCACCAGCCTGGCCCGGTCCTTCATACGTAAGGACGGCGTGCAGGTGTTGTGCGGCATGGTCTCGTCCGGGGTGGCGATGGCCGTGAGTCAACTGGCCAAGGAAGAAAAGGTGCTGATGATCGGCACCGACCATGCCTCGTCACGCATGACCCTGGAAAGCGGCCACCGCTATTACTTCCGCGTTACCAATGACACCTGGACGTCGATGGCTGCCGGGGCGCATTACCTCAAGGCGCTGCAAGCCAGAACCGGCTGGAAGCGTCTGGCCTTCATTGGCCCCGATTACGAATACGGTCATGTCTCGCGCGACGACCTGCACGAAGCGCTGCGTCAGCTGGGCGTGAAGTTCGAGGACGTTACCGAGCTCTGGCCGCGCCTGTACGAGCCGGACTACTCGGCCTATATCGCTGCGCTGGAACAGGCCAAGCCGGACATCATCGTTTCGGCGCTGTGGGGTGGCGATTTCCACGCCTTCGTCAAGCAGGCTGCTGGCACCCGGTTGTTCGAGACCTCGCGGCTGGCCAACTTCGATACCGGTGGCAACTATGACTTCCTCGTCTCCCTTGGCGACAAGGCACCGCCGGGCCTGATCCTTTCGGCGCGACACAACAACAACTGGCCACAGACGCCGCGCAACAAATCCTTTGTCGAACGCTTCCACACCCTGACCGGGCGCTACCCGACCTACGCCGCCGAAGGTGCCTACACCGGCGTGATGGTGCTGGCCAGGGCCAGTCAGAAGGCCGGTGGCGCCACCGATACCGAATCACTGGTCAGCGCCCTCGAAGGGCTGGAGATCGCCTTGCCGGAAGATCCGCCGGGCTTCGTCTCGCGCATCGACCCGCTGACCCACCAGATCCAGCAGACCCAGGCCGTCGGCACCCCGGTGCGCAACGACGACTACCCGCCAGCGCGACTGATGCTCGGCGAATGGTCGGTGTATTCCGCCCAGGACCTGTTGCCCGACCCGGCCGTGCGCGCACGCCGGCAAGCCACGCCAATCCGTAATCCCGAGGGGCATGCCCCGTAGCTTCAGTAACCCGTAATGGAATCGACCATGAACAACTATAAGAAAAGCGTCCCGCACTACCGCAAAGCACTGCCCCTGGCCCTGGCAATCGCCACGGCAGGGATCACCACCGCGTTTACCGGCGCCGCAGTGGCCGCTGAGAACGGCAAGTTCCGTATCGGCGTGGTGACCTTTCTGTCCGGTCCGGCAGCCGGTCCGTTCGGCGAGCCGTCGGCCAATGCCGCCAAGGTCCTGGTGGAAGGCCTCAACCAGGGCAAGCTGCCCGCGCCCTACGACAAGCTCGGCATCAACGGCGCCGAGATCGAGATGGTGATCATCGACGAGGCCGGCGGTGCCGCCAAGCAGGTGGAAGAGTTCCGCAACCTGGTGCAACGGCAGAAGGTCGATGCCGTAGTCGGCTACATCTCGTCCGGCGACTGCCTGGCGATTGCGCCGGTGGCCGAAGAGCTGGGGGCGATGACGGTGTTCTACGATTGCGGCACCTCGCAACTGTTCAGCGAAGACAAGACCCCGCAGTACGTCTTCCGTACCAGCCTCGACGCGGCCGTGGACAACATCGGCGCCGCCCGTTACCTGGCCAAGACCCGTCCGGACGCGGTGCGCGTCGGCGGCATCCAGCAGAACTACGCCTGGGGCCAGGACAGCTGGAACGACTTCACCCTGTCCATGGCGCAGATCATGCCCAAGAGCCAGGTGGTCGAATCGCAGATGCCTAAAGTCTTCCAGGGCCAGTACGGCGCGGAAATCTCGGCGTTGTCGGTCAAGCGCCCGGACATCATCCACTCCAGCTTCTGGGGCGGCGATATGGAGGCGCTGGTGCTGCAGGCCAACTCCCGCGGCTTGCTCGAAGACGCTACCGCCGTACTGACTTGCGGCGAGTCGGCGCTGGCGCGCTACAAGGACCAGGCCCCCAACGGCATGATCATCGGCGGTCGCGGTCCGTTCGGTGCCTTCGCCCCCGAGAACGCCCTGAACAACTGGTTCACCCAGGCCTATCAGTCGGCCTACAAAGCTGCGCCGACCTACCCGGCGAGCAAGATGGCCCAGGCCATCCTCGGCCTGAAATTCGCCGCGGAAAACGCCAAGGCCGAAGCCGGCAAGATCCCGGCACCGCTGGAAATGGCCAAGGCCTTCAAGGGCGCTACGTTCGAATCGGTCTCCGGCACTGTGCAGATGGCCCGCGCCGGTGGTCACCAGGCCATGCAGGGCATCGCCTACGGTGAGTACCACTACGACGCGGCCAGCAAGAAGGGCAGCGTGCAGAACGTTATCGCCTTCGCCGGTGAGTGCGTGACCCCGCCTGACGGCACCAGCGCCCACGACTGGATCAAGGCCGGCTTCCCTGGCGCGCAGTGCAACTGATCGCGTTGCACACCTGACTGATCGTGGCGGCCGCTGCCGGCCGCCACTCTTGCCAAGGTAGAACCTTATGCTGAGTGTTTACGCGGTGCTGATCGACGGCGCCATCTATGCCTCGTGGCTGTTTCTGGTCGCGGCGGGGCTCACCGTCATCTACGGTGTCATGCGCATTCTGAACATGGCTCATGGCAGTTTCTATGCGATCGGCGCCTATGCCGCCGCCTCGCTGGTGGGCTGGTATTTCAACAACGGGGTAGGGCCGGTGTGGGTCGGCTACCTGATGATGCTCGGCTGCGCGCTGGCCGCAGGATTGGTGGTCGGTTTGTTGATCGAACGCGGGCTGCTGCGCTTCATGTACGGCCGCGATGAAGTGCTGATGGTGATCATCACCTACGCCTTGCTGCTGATCCTCGAAGACGCGATGAAGATGATCTGGGGCGTCAACCCGTACTTCGCCTATCAACCTTATGCCGAGATGGGCCGCAGCGTGCTGGCCGGGCTGAAGGTTTCCAACTACGACCTGATGCTGGTCGGCGTGTCGCTGGTGCTTGGCCTGGGCTTGTGGCTGTGGCTGGAGCGCACCCATCAGGGCAAGGTGCTGCGGGCGGTGATCCATGACCGCGAAGTGGCCCTGGCCATGGGCGTCAACGTGCGCCGGGTGTTCACCCTGGTGTTCGTGCTCGGCACGGTGCTCGGCACCCTGGCCGGCGCGCTGACCGCTCCGGCGATTTCCGTGGCGCCGGGTATCGGTGTGGAAATCATCGTGCTGGCGTTCGCCGTGGTGGTGATCGGCGGTATGGGCAGTATCGAAGGCGCCGCCCTCGGTGCCTTGCTGGTCGGCCTGAGCCGCGCGGCGGCGGTGCACTACGCGCCGCAATTCGAACTCTTTGTGATCTATGGCGTGATGGCGCTGGTTCTCGCGGTACGTCCGCAGGGCCTGTTCGGCCGCGTGCTTGCGAGGAAAATCTGATGCGCCTGGATAAAACCGAACTGATTCTGCTCGGCGTCGCCGTCGTGCTCGCCGCCAGCGGCTTGATTGCACCGCAGTGGCTGGTGTTCCTGCTGACCATGGCGCTGGCCAAGTCGATGGTGGTGCAAGGCGTGGTGATGCAGATGCGCGCGGGCCTGGTGACCTTCGGCCAGGGCCTGTACTTCTGCATCGGTGGCTACGCCGTGGGCATGAGCGGGCACTTCCTGAACATCAGCGACCTGCCGACCCTGCTGCTGATCGGCGTTGCCGCTGCGGTAGCGCTGGCGATGATGCTCGGCCTGCTGATGACCCGCTACCGCGAGATCTTCTTCGCCATGCTGTCGCTGGCGTTCTCGATGATCCTCTACGGCATGCTGGTGAAAAGCCCGGCCCTGGGCAGCACCGACGGCTTCAACGTCAAGGCCTGGACCCTGTTCGGCTGGAGCCCGGCCGCAGGTCAGGGGCCGCTGGCGCTGTTCGTCATCATTGTCGCTGTGTCCGCAGTGCTGGCGGTGTTGCTGCACCGCTATGGCCGCAGCAGCGCCGGGGCGATGTGCGAGGCGATCCGCGAGAACGAAGTGCGGGTCGAGTACCTCGGCCAGTCGCCGCGCTGGGTGCTGTACATGAACTACGTTGCCGCTGCCGGCGTGTCGGCGCTGGGTGGCGGCTTCATGGCCTTGTCGGCCGGGCATATCGACCCGGAGATGGCCTACTGGATTACCTCCGGCGAGTTCGTCTTCATCGCCTTGCTTGGCGGTACCGCCCATGTGGCGGCGCCGATCATCGCCGCGATCCTGTTCGCCGTGGTGCGCACCTACGCCATCGAGCTGGTGCCGCACAGCTGGCAGATGATTCTCGGCATCACCTTGCTGGCGATCATCGTCTTTCTACCCAAGGGCCTGTGGAGCCTGTTCAGTGGTCAGGCCCGCGCGGCCAAGGCAGTGGAGGCCAAGGCATGAGCTGCATTCTCGAAACCCGTGGGCTGTACAAGGAATTCGGCGCGGTCAGCGCCGCCAAGAACGTCAACGTCAGCATCAGCAAGGGCGAAGTGGTGGGGGTGATAGGCTCCAATGGCGCCGGCAAGACCACCTTCATCAACATGGTCACCGGCTACCTCAAACCCAGCCGTGGCGAAATTCTCTTCAACGGTCAGTCGATCCTCGGCCGCACGCCGCGGGCGATCACCCGCGCCGGCATGGCCCGCTCGTTCCAGGTCGCCCAGTTGTTCCCCGAGCTGACGGTGCTGGACAACCTGCTGATTGCCCTGGCCGCCGCGGAATCGCCGTTTCCGTCGCTGCTGCGGCCGCTGCGCAATGATGCGCGGATCGCCCGCGCCGAGGCGATTCTCAGCGAGTTCAGCATCCTTTCCTGGCACGACAACAAGGTCACCGCCGTGCCGCAAGGCGTACGCAAGCTGATCGACATCGCCATGGCGCTGATCGGCGACCCGCAAATGCTCCTGCTCGACGAGCCCACCAGCGGCGTCAGCGCCGAAGAAAAGACCCAGTTGATGGACACCGTGATGCAGGTGGTGTCGCGGCATCAGGTGACGGTGCTGTTCGTCGAGCACGACATGGACGTGGTGCGCCGCTACGTCTCGCGGATCCTCGCGTTCTACAGCGGCGAAGTGCTGGCCGACGGCCCGCCGCAAACGGTATTGGCCAACGTCCGGGTCCAGGAACTGGTCACCGGTGGTCAGCGGGCACACAAGGGGGCAACCGCATGAGCCTGGAAATTCGCAACCTCAACGTGGCCATCGAATCGGTGCCGATCCTGCACAACGTTTCGCTGGACGTCGGTGCCGGGCAGATGGTCGGCCTGATTGGCCACAACGGCGCTGGCAAGACCACGCTGATCCGCACGCTGATGGGCCTGCTCGACGCTACTTCAGGTTCGATTCGCTTTGCCGGCAACGACCTGTGCGCACAGCCGGGTCACCAGCGCGCGGCGACGGGCATCAGCTACCTGCCGGAAGACCGCCGATTGATTCCGGCACTGACCGTGGAGGAGAACATTCTGCTGCCGGTGTGGGCCAACAAACTGCCGGGCAGCGCCGAGCGCCTGCAGTGGGTGTACAGCCTGATCCCTGAAATCGCCCAGTTCCGCGACCGCCGTGCCATGCAGTTGTCCGGCGGCCAGCAGAAGCTGGTGGCCCTGGCGCGGGCGCTGATGCCGGGCAATCGCCTGTTGATCCTCGACGAGCCGTTCGAGGGCGTGGCGCCGGTGCTGTCGCGGCGCCTCAGCGAAGTGATCGCCCAGCTCGGACAGGAAGGCCTGTGCGTGCTGATTTCTGAATCCGATGACACCCATTCCGCTGACCTGGTCGATGCGCTGTACCGCATCGAGCGCGGCAGCGTGCGAGCAGGATAACCAGCCATGTCGAACTTTACTTTTGAAACCACACCGCGGGTGATCTGCGAAGTCGATGGCGCCTTGCGCCTCGGCGCCCTGTGCCGCGAGCTCGGTGCCGAGCGCGTGCTGCTGGTCAGCGATCCCGGCCTGCAACGCGCCGGCCTGCTGGAGGCGCCGATGCAGGCGCTGCGCGAGGCCGGGGTCGAGGTGACCCTGTACAGCGACGTGCAGGCCGATCCGCCCGAAGCCTCGGTGCTCGACGCGGTGGCGGCGGGGCGCAACTGCCGGGCCCAGGCAGTGATCGGCCTGGGCGGCGGCAGCTCGCTGGACACCGCAAAACTGGTGGCGCTGCTCTGCGGCTATGAACAGGCACTAGGGGATATCTACGGCATCAATCTGGCCAAGGGCCCGCGCTTGCCGCTGATCCAGGTGCCGACCACCGCCGGTACCGGTTCGGAAGTCACCGCCGTGGCCATCGTCACCACCCCCAGTCACGAGAAGAAGGGCGTGGTCAGCGCCTTGCTCTATCCGGATATCGCCTTGCTCGATGCGCGCCTGACCGTCGGCCTGCCCGCAGCGGTGAGTGCGATGACCGGCGTCGATGCCATGGTCCATGCCATTGAGGCTTACACCAGCAAGCACAAGAAGAACGTGCTGTCCGACGGCCTGGCCCTGCAGGCGTTGCGTCTGTTGGGTGGCAACCTTGACCGCGTGCTGGCCGAGCCGGGTGATCTGCAAGCGCGTTCGGACATGCTGCTCGGCTCGATGCTGGCCGGCATGGCCTTTGCCAACGCGCCGGTGGCGGCGGTGCACGCGCTGGCGTATCCGCTGGGTGGGCACTTCCATGTCCCCCACGGTCTGAGCAACGCGTTGGTGTTGGTGCCGGTGCTGAATTTCAACCGCAGCGTGGCGGAAAAGCTTTACGCGGAACTGGCGCCAACGGTGCTGCCCGGCCAGCGCTTCGATACTCCGGCGCAAGCCTGCGATGCCTTCATCGCCTTCATGACCGCGCTGGTGGAGCGCATGCCGTTCGCCCAGCGCCTGGGGGAGGTGGGTGTGACCGAAGCGGACCTCGATCGCCTGAGCGACGACGCCATGAAGGTCGAGCGCCTGCTGATCAACAACCCGCGCCCGGTCACTCGCGAAGACGCCCGCGCCCTGTATGCCTCGGTGCTGTGAGGAGATAGTCATGAATCACGAGTTCAGAAGTGTTCCGCGTATTGTCTGCGCGGCGGGTGCCTTGCAGGGCATCGGCGAGGTCTTCAGCGGGCTGGGTGTGCGCCGTGTGCTGCTGGTCTGCGACCCCGGCATCGTCAAGCTCGGCTTCGCCAGCAAGGCCTGCGCGGTGCTGGAAGCGGCGGGCTGCAGCGTGGCTGTGTTCGACCAGGTAGTGGCGGATCCGCCCGCTGCGGTGGTCGAGCAGGCGGTCAGCCACGGCCGCGCCTTCGAGGCCGATGGCGTACTCGGACTGGGCGGCGGCAGCTCGCTGGATGCGGCCAAGCTGGTGGCATTGCTGATCAACAGCGAACAGCCGCTGCAAGACCTCTACGGTACCGACAAGGCATGCGGCCAGCGCCTGCCGCTGGTGCTGATGCCGACCACGGCAGGGACCGGTTCGGAAGTCACCTGGGTCTCGGTAATCACTGATGCCCAACAGCGCAAACAGGCGGTGTACTCGGCGCAACTGATGCCCGACGTGGCGGTGCTCGACCCGGAACTGACCCTCGGCCTGCCCGCCGGGGTCACCGCGGCGACCGGCCTGGATGCCATGGTCCATGCCATCGAGGCCTACACCAGCCGTACGCGCAAGAACCCCATCTCCGACGGCCTGGCCACCACAGCGCTGCGCCTGCTCGGTGGCAATCTGCGCAAGGTGCTGGCCGACGGCAGCGACGTCGCCGCGCGCTCGGCGATGCTGCAGGGCTCGTTGATGGCCGGGATGGCCTTCGTCAATGCTTCGGTGGCGGCGATTCATGGCCTGGCGTATCCGTTGGGCGCGCGCTTTCACATTCCGCACGGCCATGCCAATGCCCTGGTGATGGCGCCGATGCTGCGTTTTAACCTGCCGGCGGCCCAACAGCACTACGCCGAACTGGCCGCGCATCTGTTGCCGGAGGCGGTGTTTGCCGACGAATCCAGCGCAGCACTGGCGTTCGTTCAGGCCATCGAAGCGTTGGTGCGCGATAGCGGGCTGGAAACGCGCTTGTCCAGGCTGGGCATCGATGAAGCATCGATTCCGGCGATGGCGGCGGACGTGGTGAACGGCTTGCAACGCTTGATCGACAGTAACCCCAGGGACATGAACGAAGCGCAGGTGGAGGGCATCTACAGGGGGATTTACTGAGGTTGCCCGGCCGCCGCTGAAGTTATGCTTGAGCGCTCTAGCCCCTGTGAAGAAAAGGAATAGCGATAGCCTTGATTGTCGACGGGCAGCCACTAGCCTCGACAACATCCCTCGCACCCTTCCCGACAACACAGGAGAGCGCTCATGAGCGAGCGAAGCAATGCGGTGATGCTGCGCTTTGATCCGGCCCTGGCATCGTTGCGCGATGGCCTTTCGGTCGCCCTGCAGATCGGCGGCACACTCTGGGTCGCCAACGACGAAACCACCCACCTGGAACGCCTGACTATCCACAACGCTGCGCCAGGTGACCAGGTGAGGTGCGACGAGCATAAATCGTTCGCGCTCGGTAAGTACCTGGACCTGCCCCTGGAGGAGGCTGATGCCGAGATCGATATCGAGGGGGTGGCCCATGCCCCGGACAGTGGCTACCTCTGGGTGGTGGGCTCGCATAGCCTCAAGCGCAGGAAGGCCGAGGCCGACAAGTCGGCGCAGAAGAACATCAAGCGGCTATCGACGGTAGTGGTGGACGGCAATCGTTTTCTGCTGGCGCGCATTCCGCTGGTACAGCAAAAAGACAGCTATGTACTCGCCGCCGAGGTGGATGCCGATGGGCGTACGGCGGCGCAGCTCAATGGCAACGAATTCGGCAACGACCTGACCACGGAAATTGGCAAAGACGAGCAGCTACGCGACTTTCTGCGCATCCCGGGCAAAGACAACGGTTTCGACATCGAAGGCCTGGCGGTCATCGGCTCGCGCCTGTTGTTGGGGTTGCGCGGGCCGGTGCTGCGCGGCTGGAGCGTGCTGCTGGAGGTCGAGCCTGAGCTTGAGCGCGGCTCGACTGACACGCTGGTGCTCAAACAGATCGGCCCGCACGGGCGCCACTACCGCAAGCACTTCTTCGACCTGCATGGCCTGGGCGTGCGTGACCTGTGCCGCAGCGGCGACGATCTGCTGATCCTGGCCGGCCCGACCATGGACCTCGACGGCCCGGTAACAGTGTTCCGCTGGCGCGGCGGCTTCAACGCCGACGAAGAATGCGTGGTGTTTGCCGATCAATTGGAGACGGTGCTGGAGGTGCCGTTCGGGCACGGCGACGATCATGCTGAGGGCATGTGTCTGTTCGATGCCGACGGGCAGGGTGGGGAGGTGTTGCTGGTCGTCTATGACTCGTCGGCGGAGGGTCGTAAGCATGGTGAGGCGGATGTGGAGGCGGACCTGTTTGTCTTGGGTTAGTCAGGCACTTGGAGAAGTTAGTGTCCGGCAGGACCGGGCGCTGTCTACGTGAGCCAGCACCTCATCCAGTGGCGCCCTCAAGTAGCGGTATTAAGCATCGCCTCCTGTTGTACAAACCGGTCGATCAACCACCGTGCTGCGGGACCCGGTGGTAAATCCGTGCGGTAGATGACGTCGAAGTCATATTTGCCGCTTTGGTATTCCGGGATGTTCAACTGCACGAGCCGGCCGCTCTCCAGGTCTTCCTGGACCATCGGCGCGGGCATGTTCCCCCAGCCGATGCCTTCACGCAGCAGCATATGCTTGGCGCCCAGGTCGGCCAGGCGCCAGGTGCGGTTGCTGAGTACGGCGAAATCCTTGTCCTTGGTCAGCACTGAACGATCGGACAACACCAGTTGGGTGAACTCTCGAGCGGTGCCCGGCATATTCGCGTCGCTTGACGCCAGTGGGTGATGCGCAGCTGCCACCGGAATCAACTTCACACTGCCGACGCCAATTCTTTCAATGCCGTCGATGCCTTCGTTCATGGGGCCACTGACACCGACGACCGCGCCACGGTTGATCACCAGCTCGGTGACCGCGCCGAGGGCTTCCATATGCAGGTGCAGGGCAACCGTAGGGAATGCTTCGCGAAAGGATTTCAGTGCATCGACCACGCGCTCCGGGGGCAGCATCACATCGAGCACCACGTGAACTTCGGCTTCAAGCCCTTGCAGCAGTCCCTTCACTTTGGCGCGCAACCCAAGCACACCGTTGGCGATGGTTCGGGCTTCGGCCAGCACCGTACGGCCAGCGTCGGTGAGCCGGGGTTTGCGGGTTGTCTGGCGGTCAAACAGGGCAACGCCGAGCTGCATTTCCAGGTTGGCAATCGAGTAGCTGATGACCGAGGTGGCGCGATGCAGCTTTCTGGCCGCCGCGGCAAAACTGCCGACTTCGACAACGGTGAGGAACACGCGCAGTTGGTCGAGCGTGGGTGTTCCGGGATCAGAAATCATGCCTATTTCCTCGAACGTAATGGTCAATATTATCCCGGTACTTCTAAAAGCCTCATCAGTCTAGATTGCCCGCTCGACTTACGGTTTCAACCATTCCCTCAGGGAGACTGAAATGAAGGCAATAAAAAACTGGCGGGCTGCGCTTTGCGTTGCCCTGGTGTGCGTCAGTGCGTTGGCCAGTGGCGGGCAGGTCGAACAGAACAAACGAGACGTCGAGCTCTGGTATCGCGCTTTCGACCAGAACGACCCCGGCCTGCTTGAGCGCATAGTGGGCAAAGACTGGATCGATATTCCCGCTGCTGCGGACCAGGCTCCCGGTTCTGAGGGGGCCAAGGAGGTGCTACATCATCTGCACAGCACGTTCTCGGACTTCAGCATCAAGATTGAAGAGGTGCTGCAGGACGGCGACAAAGTCATCGTGCGTTCGCGCATTTCCGGGATTCAGACGGGTGTGTTTGTCGGTGTTGCGCCCACCGGTAAACGAATCGACATCAGGGCCACGGATATCCATGAATTCAAAAACGGCAAAATCGTTCGTACCTGGCACATGGAAGACTGGATGACCGGATTGCATCAGCTTGGTGTGCTGAAAAGGTGAAGCGCCGACAGGGGGACGCAAGGCTACTTGCCTATTTATTCGAATCTAATGATCTAAATTAGTCGGCTATTCAGATGAGAGGGTGAGGCGCAAGCTTTCTTCACTGCAGCGACTCGTGGTGAGTCGCGCAAAGTTCTGAAGGATTTACCTTATGACTGCTTCCGCCAACACCGTTCAATCCAGCACCACCGACAAGAGCGCTTCCGAGGTGACCCAAGCCTCGGCTTCGTTGATTGGCCGTGTACTGCTCAGCGCCATCTTCATTCTCTCCGGTTTTTCCAAGCTGGCTGCTCCGGCAATGATGGTCGGCTACATCGGCTCCGTGGGCCTGCCATTCCCGCAACTGGCGCTGGCGCTGGCGATCATTGTCGAGATTGGTGGCGGCCTGGCCTTGGTCGCCGGTTATCGCACCCGCGCCGTTGCGGCGGTACTGGCGGCGTTCAGCGTGTTTACCGCACTGGCGTTCCACAACGCCCTGGGTGATCAAAACCAGTTCATCCACTTCTTCAAGAACATCGCCATGGCCGGTGGCCTGCTGCACGTCGTGGCCTTTGGTGCCGGTCGCTTCAGTCTCGACGCCCGCCGTCGTTGATACCCCGCGCTGCGAAGGCCGGTGCCTCGCAGCGCACTGTCTTTCTCCCTTTGGTTTAAAAAGTCGAGATCTCCATGAAAGCCATACGTGTGTACGAATACGGCAGCCCTGAAGTTTTAACCCTGGAAGACATCGCCGACCCGGTAGCCGGCGCGGGTGAAGTGCTGATCGACGTGGCCAGCGCCGGCGTCAACCCGATTGACTGGAAGATCCTCTCAGGGGCCATGCAAGCATTCATCCCCTTGCCGCTGCCGTTTACCCCTGGCGTTGAAGTGGCCGGCACCGTGATTGCCGTGGGGCAGGGCGTCAGCGCGTTCAAGAGCGGCGATGAAGTGTTTGGCTTTATCAACATTATCGGCGGCTATGCGACCAAAGCCGTGGCCCCGGCCGCAAAACTGGCGTTGAAGCCGCGCTCGCTCAGCGTCTTGCAGGCCGGTGCGGTTCCGGCAGCAGCGTTGACGGCCTGGCAGGCATTGACCGAACACGCTGGCGTGCAACCGCGCCAGAAGGTGTTGATCCACGCAGCCGCGGGTGGCGTCGGCAGCATGGCCGTGCAGATCGCCAAATACCTGGGCGCTGAAGTCTACGCCACGGCCTCTGCACACAATCATGCCTATTTGAAAGACCTCGGCGCCGATTACACCATCGACTACGCCACCCAGGCATTCGACGAGCTGGTTTCCGGCATCGATGTGGTGCTGGATCTGGTGGGCGGTGAAACCCAAACCCGTTCGTTCAAGGTGCTGAAAAAGAACGGTGTGCTGGTATCGCCGGTGAGCCTGCCGAGCATGTCGCTGGCCAACGACTTTGGCGTGACCCCGATAAACTTCGCCACCCGTTCTGATGGTCAGCAGCTTGCACTGATCGCTGAACTGTTCGAGAAGGGGCGCCTTAGGGTCGACATAGAGGCGTACCCATTGAGTGATGCGAAAGCGGCGATTGCTAAAAGTATGGGGCGGCGTTTGCGGGGTAGGTTGGTTCTTGATACCGCCCGGTAAGTAGTCGCAGGATATGAGGACCCCAGGAGTTCAAGTACGTAACGATTCAACCAACTGCGTACGCAGCTCAGGTTTGCCTGCATAGGGATCTGGCGGATTGCGTTGTTCGACGATGGCCTCGAAACGCTCGCGCACGGAGTGCATCGCCTGGGGATGCGAGTAAATGTAGAACTGGCGATTGCTGATGGCCTCGAAGGTCAACTCCGCGATCTGTTCGGCACTCACCTTGGCGGCGCCAGTGGCTTTCTGGTTTTGTGCCTGCGCCATTGCCTGTGAGCGTGTCGGTGCACTGGCATTGGCCAGCTCGTCTGGACGATGTCGGGCGGACAAACTGATGCCCGTGGCTACGAAAAACGGGCATAGCACCGAGCAATGCACGTGTTCGGATACCAGAGCGAGATCGTGATAGAGCGTCTCGCTCAGTGATACCACCGCCTGTTTGGTAAGGTTGTAGGCACCCAAGGTCGGGGCGTTGAGCAAGCCTGCCATCGAGGCGGTGTTGATGATGTGCCCTTCGTAGTCCGGGTCACGTTCGGCTGCCGCCAGCATCAGCGGGGTGAAGATGCGCACCCCATGGATCACGCTGCGTACGTTCACACCGATTACCCAGTCCCAGTCTTTCTCGCTGTTCTCCCACACCAGGCCGCCGGCAAGTACGCCGGCATTATTGAACATCAGGTGCACAGCACCGAACGCTGCCAGTGCCGCGTCGGCCAGGGTCTGGATCTGCTCCGCCTGGGAGACGTCGGTAGGTAAACCGATCACTGTAGCGCCGCGTGCGCGCAGTTCGGCGACGGTGGCCTCTAGCGCCTCAATCTGGATATCCGCCAGCACCAGTTTCATGCCGAGCGTGGCAGCCTTCTCGGCAAAGGCCTTGCCGAAACCGGAGGCTGCGCCAGTAATCACCGCTACGCGGCCCGTGAAGTTTCTCATGATGCCCTCTCGATCTGTAAAAGGCGCTGTGCAAGGGGCGTTTTGTGCGCCATGTCGCCGTCCCTGCCATCGTGCAATCGTGTGCACGACCAATGCTGCCTGTGCTTCGCGTATGAAGGCCCTCTCAAATTGGGGGGGATACTAGCTGGCGGATCAATCCAGCCGCGTCACCCACTTGCCGGACGCACTGCCGTCCTTGAGCTGGTGCAACGCTTGCGGTAGCGCTTCGAAGGCAAAGTCCAGGCGCCCCGGCGCCAGCAATCGGCCATCGGCGACCATTTGCAGCAAGCGCTCACCCTCGACTTTCAATGCCTGTCGATCGAGCAGCCGGCCATGGGCATGGATGCTGTTGAGCGCCACTTCATGCAGTGAGATTGCGCTGCTGAAAGCGGCCAGCGGTGTGCTTTCCTGGCGGTCCTGGATGCATACCAGGTGGCCGTTGTAACCCAGCAGGTGTGCCAGGCTTGCGGCATGCGCGCCGCTGACGGTGTCGAACAGGGCATGCAGCGGGCGTTCGCCGAGGACTCTCTGCAAGCGTGTCTGCCAGTTGCCGGAGCGGTAGTCGAACACCCCGATCACGCCGACTTGCTTGAGGCGGGCATGATGTTTTTCGCCCGCCGTGGCCCATACCCGCAGGCCGCTTTGCACGGCGAGCTGGACCAGGTAGAAGCCGACCGCGCCACCAGCCCCGATCACCAGTACATCGCGGGATGCGCCGTTGGCGACCTTGGTCAGCGCCTGCCAGGCGGTCAGTGCGGGGCAGGGCACGGCGGCGGCTGCAACTGCTTCAAGGTTGTGCGGGATGTGCATCACCAGGCTGGCGTCGAGCAGGCAGTACTCGGCGAAGCTGCCATCGCGGGACAGCGACTGGTGATAGGCGATGCGCGTACCCAACGGCAGGTCGACACCTTCACCGACGGCGGCGACGATGCCGGCGCCATCCACGCCCGGAACCGTGCCCTGGTGCCAGTCGGCATGGCCCCACTCACAGATTTTCCAGTCCACCGGGTTGAGGGCAATGGCGCGGTTGGCCACCAACACCTGGCCAGGCCCGGGTTGCGGCAGGGGTTTATCGATGAGTTGCAGGCCGTCCAGGCCGGCACCCGGGGTCCAGCCCCAGGCTCGATGGGTGTTGTGCATAAGGAATCCTCGTAGGAGCAGGAGGGGCAGGCTAGCGATGCGCGGCGCAGGGAAACAGCCGGTCTGGGGCAAAGGTGTATTGAATCGAAGTCAATAATGCCCCGGGGTCGCTGTTCGACCCCGGTGTTCATGCACGCTGGATTCAGATGGCCAGGCTGTCGACCACACCGCCATCGACTCGCAGCGCTGCGCCGGTGGTGGCGGAGGAGTAAGGGGAGGCGAGGTAGACCACCAGGTGCGCGACTTCGTCGACCTCGGCGACGCGCTGGATGATTGAACTCGGGCGGGCGGTGCGCACGAAGTGGTCTGCCTCTTCGCGAATGCTGCGCCCGGAAGCCTCGGCAGCCTCGGCGACCATAGTGGCGACGCCGTCGGTCAGGGTCGGTCCCGGCAGTACCGCGTTGACGGTGACGCCGGTACCTGCCAGACGCTTGGCCAGGCCGTGAGAGACGGCGAGATTGGCGCTCTTGGTCACGCCGTAGTTGATCATGTCGGCGGGGATGGCGATGCCCGATTCCGAGGAAATGAACACAATTCTGCCCCAGCCTTTCTCCACCATTCCCGGCGCGTAGTGGCGAGCCAGACGTACGCCGGACAGCACATTGGTTTCGTAGAAGCGGCTCCACTCGCTGTCGGCTGCCTCGAAGAAGTCGACGTTGTCGTAGATGCCGAGGTTGTTGACCAGGATATCGGCCTTGGGGTGGGCGGCGAACAGGGTTTCGGCGCCAGCGGCGCTGCCCAGGTCGGCGACAACACCCTGTGCCTGGCCACGCCCGCCCTGGGCGCGCAGTTCGGCCAGGGCGGCATCCACCGATTTCTCGCTACGGCCGGCGATGACCACGTCGGCATGGGCACGGGCCAGGCCGCGGGCGATGGCCAGGCCAATGCCGCCGGTCGAGCCGCTGATGATGGCGGTGCGTCCGCCGAGGTCGATGTTCATGGGATGGCTCCTGTGGCTGAGTTGCATCGATGGGAGACATGCTAGAAGGGCGCTATCAGTCTGTAAAAGACGGAATTCGACATCTATTCGGTTTTTTGTACAGGCCAATTGATTAACTTAAGACTGATAACGCTCTTGATAGTACTTATGTTTTCTTCGACCCGTTGAGCGGATTTATCGTCATTCTCTTCTCGGTACACAATGAGGGCAGCTTCGTACGCGCGGATGGCCTCTGTTAGGAGATTCGGTTGTTCTTTTCTAACTCCGAGCTGGAGTAGAGCGACGCCGAGCTCGCTCTGTGTCTGAGCCCAGTCACGTGGCGTTTCTTTGTGGGAAAATCCCCTTAGTGCCTCACGTAAGAGCGTTACTGCCTCCTTCAGACGGGCTGTTCCACGTTCGCTCTCCCCGAGCACTCGAAGCGTAGTGCCGAGTCTGTTTTGCGTCCTGGCACGGTCGATTGATCCGTGAGGGAGCTCTTTCAGCAACGTGCGAAAAACGATGGCCGCCTCCTCCAAAGCAGCCTTCTTCGACTCGTATTTTGAAAGCAAATAAAGTGCAGTACCAAGGTCGAATTGCGTTTGATTCCAATTGAAAGGAGCTTGCTCATTGGTGTATTCCTCAAGCACTTCACGGAAGTGTTTCACTGCCTCCTTCAGCTGTGCCGGGTCTGACTCATAGTCACCTAGTGTCAGCAACGCACCGCCTAGTTTGCTTTTTGTTGAGGCCCAGTCTTCAGGTGTTTGCTCGCGGGAATATATGCCTAGTGCCTCTCGGAAGGCGGTTACCGCCTCCCTCACAATTGTCGGTTCGAACACATTTACTCCGAGTGTGTGCAGCGCGATGCCAAAGTTGTAATTCGTCATGGCCCATTGGTGCGGTGCCAGTTCGCGGATATTTGCCCTTAGCGCTTCGCGAAAGGCGATTACCGCTTCAAATTGCCTTGCTTGACCCTCCTCGTACGTAGAAAGTTCAAGGAGAGCGGTTCCCAGATTGTTCTGCGTCATAGCCCAGGACATCGGCGTATGGTCTATGTCGAACACTTGCAGAGCCTCGCGGTAGGTTTTCACCGCAGTGTTCAGTTGCTCGGGATCATTTTCTCGCTGAGCGAGCGCCTGGATAATGGTGCCGAGATTGTTCTGTACCGAAGCCCGCTGAATGGCTGATTCTTTTCCCTTCTCAAGTGCTTTTCGGAAAGCTGTTATCGACTCAGTCAGCCGCTTCGTACCCGTCTCGCGTTTGCCTTGATCGCCGAGAGCGATGCCAAGGTTGAACTGCACCGTTTCCCAAGCGATCGATTTCTGCTTCAGAGCTGGCTCCTTCTCTGCCAAGCGGAGTATGGCTATCGCTTCTTCTAGCAGACTTGGATCCCCCTTGCGCGCGCCGAGTTGTTGTAGCGCCGAGCCGAGGTTGTTCTGCAACATCGCTAGTTCGAGTGGTTCCTGTTTGAGGTCGAGCAGGCGTATCGCTTCTCGCAAGGTATCCACCGCTTGTTGCAAGGCCTCGTTACTGATCGATTGATTGCCGTACATTGTGTAGGCAATACCCAGATAACCCATAACTTCGGCGCGCGTAGCCGCTGCCCATTGATTGCTTTGGCTATTGGCCAGTAGCTCACGCACTTGATTGATAAATGGCAGGAGCTTTTCCGCCCGGTGCTGATTGTTAGCCTCGGTGAAGTCGACATACCTGCTGGCGACTACCAGAGCGAGCACCTTGGTAAGGTCCTGCCAAAATAATTGAGGAAGTGTTTCGGTGTCTGACGTCAGATAATTTTTGGCTGGCGCTTTTGTTTCATCTGGCAAAACCGTTAAGTGAAGAACCGGAATGCTTTTCCCAGTGCCTGTTATTGCAGCTCCCCAAACAAGCACGTCAAAACCTGATTCTTT
Organism: Pseudomonas sp. GZD-222; assembly: GCF_049310525.1. NCBI lineage: Bacteria > Pseudomonadati > Pseudomonadota > Gammaproteobacteria > Pseudomonadales > Pseudomonadaceae > Pseudomonas > Pseudomonas sp. GZD-222. The sequence goes on along the minus strand of NZ_JBMOWO010000069.1, from coordinate 88,647 downwards.
GAGCAATTTCTGTGCTTGTTGGTGACCCTCGTACCGACTGATATCGGTTGAGATCGAGCGATCGAATCGCTTTGTGTTGGCCTGTGAAAATTGATTGTGTAGCGAGAGGAAAACCAAATTTTCCGTAATTTCGTTGGAATCATGGTTGAAATGAGTGACGCCAATGTTGAATTTTCCGCTATCAGCCGTGGGCAACCTGTCCCGGAAGAGCGCAGTTGCAATGTGTTTTACTCCAGGTAACTGAATGATATGAGGGATATTCCAATAGGTGATAATGGATAAGGCGACGATCGTAATTAAAATTGCTATGGGTATTCCAAAAGTTTTCACTAAAAGATGAATGGTTTTAAGCCACTCCGGGGCTTCAGGCTGAAGTGAGCCTTTTACTTGATTCTCCTTTGTGTCAATGGCCGGCTTTGGCTGCGTCTTTGGTTTCTGCATACCATCCTCTCTCGGTCGCAGAGCCGGAGCGCGGTTCGCGAGCGTGGCGCACACCACCTCCAGTGGCATTGCACATCAACTCCAGCGGGCGTCATATAAAACTTTAGCCATGTTTCTTAACCATCGCCAACCGTGCTTGCCTAGCTACATCAGCGCAGCGAGTAGGCAAGGTGAGTAGAGTGTTTCACGCACTTAACACTTTCCATCTGAATGCACAAAGTGATCATCTTCTGGCGACAATTATTGGTTGTTGCGTAACTGCAGTGAATAGCTAATCTAGATACATGACTCCATGCCAAGTATGTTGCCATGAACCGCAGAAATGTACTCTTGCTTCTCCCCGCACTTTCCCTGCTCTACATGGGCGTAATGCATAGTCGATGTGCATACGCGGCGTGGCCGGGACAGGGAGAAGATGGCGACCATACACCTCATGAGTCTGGCTTGGGCGCTGTCGAAGGGTGCTCACTGCATGGCCTTGGCTTTAATCGAGGTGATATAGCGTCAATGCTGGCGCCTGCTCACCTCATACCCCAGCGCCTACAGGAGAAAGCCGAACAGTTCAATGAAGTTTTGAGCAGAATTTATGAACTGTCGCCGGGATTGGCATTTATTATCGATGGGAACTCACCCAATGCCTTTGCTACGCCAGAGAATTTACTTTCTGGTAGTAGAGATGGCTCTATATTGCTTGGGCTGAGTTTGTTTCAGTTAGAGTTTCAAAGTGGCCCGGGTACTTGGGAAGGTGCTGCTGTACTTATTCATGCTCATGAGTTTGGCCACATTGCGGAATATTATTTCGATTACACCGGCCCTGTACCTGTTATGGAGCTCCAAGCCGACGCTTTGGCCGGATGTGCAATGGCTCATCAAATATTGATCGATCCTGCGCGTGCGATGACCGCAAATCAAAGGATGCAGGAGCTAATGCATGCGTCTCGGTCTGTATTCAGCAAGGGTAGCTATAACCTTAATGACCCTAACTTTCATGGAACACCTCAGCAGAGGCTGACAGCATTTCAAGCGGGCTTCCAATATGTTGCCGGTTCCAACCAGCAGCGCGGAATTCGTGATGCAATGCGTCAGACCCGATTGTTTGCTGAGCGAATTTTTTCACGGTGAGCATACAAATGAAGCCCATGATAATTTTTTTGTGTATGTTTCCAATATTCGCTCATGCTTCAGTGTGTGAGGACTTGCAAACCGTTACCGATCAGGCTTCAAGTGGTTTCTCGGACTGGAAAGGCAGCTATGATTCAGAACTGAATGAGTACGCTGCGACACAAAGTCTTCCAGGCGCAACAGGGTGTTTCATTGAGGGTGATGACGACTTCCCTGTTTATAGCTGCAGGTGGGAAATGTCGGATGAAAGTAAAATGATTTCCAACTACCATTCGCTGGTAAATGAGATATCAAGTTGTTCAAATGTATTTTCCCAGCGCCCCAGAGTTCGAGCAGTGTCAGGCCAAAGTGGATCAAGCAGGTATTACCAATATAGAAATGAAGAGACCACATTGATTGAAGGCAATGGCACCGATTTCAGAATCAAGGTGCGATCAAAGTCCCGGATGAACCGTAGAGACCATCAAGAGGTCCATCTTGTCAGTGTTGCGGTTGAGCAGAGGTAGATTGGGTGTCCTCACCAGTCTTCGCCGGCGGACGCCAAGAAGCGGACGTCACGTCGTCTGCTTCAACCCCTTTGCTGGCCAGCTCTAAACGTCCGCTTCTGGCCGATGCTGGCCATTTGTGACCAGCAGCGATTCAAAGCTTGTAGCCAATCTGCCGTAAAAAGTTCTTGCGCCAGAGGATGTCTTCGTCGCTTTCAAGGCCCTTGGCACAGAAACCATCCACCACGCCGAGGATGGCACGCCCTTGTGCTGTCTCAGCGAGAATCACTTCAGTGGGGTTGGCGGTAGCACAAAAAATACGGCACACCTCGGGAACCATTTTGAGGGTGTTCAACACGTTCAGCGGATAGAAACCGTCAGCTAGGAAAAGGATGAAGCTATGGCCTGCGGCGATGGCTTGCGCATTTTTCTGTGCAAGTTCAATCATTGCGGTATCGGTGCCAGACCAGCGCACCAGGCATTTGCCGGAGGCTTCGCAAAAGGCCACGCCAAACTGGATACCTGGCACGGCATTGACCAACGCTTCGTGGATGTCCTCGACGGACTTGATGAAGTGCGTCTGACCCAGAATGAAGTTGGTTTCTTCCGGCTTGTCGATTTTCAACGTGATGAGTTGCATCTCGAACGCCTCCTTTCACGATGTTGCTACCTGAGGCAGGTAACAGATCAAGCATAGCTATTCATGTGTATCGCTTCGTCGAGTGGATGCCGTTCAAGTGGCGTACTGAGCGATGCCATTGCCGAACGACCAGTTCTCCTTGCGCACCTCGACCAGATTGATGAAAACGTCCTCCGGACGCACGCCTGCCTCGCGGTTGAGGCCTTCGGCGATGGCCTGATACAGCGCCTTCTTCTGCTCTGTCGTACGTCCTTCGTTAAGAGTGATCTGGATAAATACCTGTCCATCCGTGCGCTGGATCCCCAGATACTGCGGGTCATTCACCAGGCGGTCGCCGTCGTGCTCGGTGAGGACCTGGAAGTTGTCGTGATCGGGGACATTGATGGTGCGCTGCATCGCGGCGTAGACCACTTGTCCAAGCGTCTGCAGGTGGGCACGGTCGGGGTGTCTTTTGATGTCTATGCGTACCAGTGGCATGGGAGGCTCCTCGGGTAAGTGATCAGACGAGACGTACAAGCGGGCATTGCCAGAAACAGGACAATGGACATAGTTTATTCAGGCAACTGAGTGTAGTTGGGCTTTATGACCCTGCGCTGGGATCCCGAGGAGCCGAGGCATGAGCGAACCTATCTATCTGGAAGACCTGGCAGTGGGCGACAGCTTCACCAGCGAGCAGTACCCCCTGGATGCCGAACAGATCATCCGCTTTGCTCGCGAGTATGATCCGCAGCCATTTCACCTCGATGCGACGCTTGCGCAGGAAACGTTCTTCGAGGGGCTGGCAGCCAGCGGTTGGCAGACCAGCGCTATCACCATGAAGCTCTTGGTCGGCAGCCTTCGGTTCGCCAAAGGCGTGATCGGTGCGAATGTCGAATTGAGCTGGCCGCAGCCAACCCGCCCCGGCGACATATTGCGTGTGCAGAGCACGGTGGTCAGCGTTACACCTTCCCGCTCCAAGCCAGACCGGGGCATGGTGGTGCTCGAGTGCATCACCTCGAATCAGCGCGGCGAGGCGTTGCAGCGCATGACCAGCAAAGTGCTGTGCTTCAAGCGAGACCAGTAGGCTGGTGTGACGTTCGTCGCCCATCTGCCGGATATTTCGTGAACCTGATCCATGACAATGGCGCCGCTCAGAGAGACCACTACACTTGCCACCGATTCATGCAGCAACCCCCGGGCGCTTACCTGCCTACCCCTGAGTGGGCGTGATGTCCGTTGCCCGGATCAAACGGTGGCAACTGTCGCTAGCAAAGTGGAGTACGTGTTTGCCACGCAACCCGCGAAGTCCCAGAACCATGGGAGTACTATTATGAGTGGCTATAACGCAGTACTGGCACGGAATACAGACAAGGCTGCAAAGAGCATTGGTCCCTATTCACAGACTGTAGCGTTCTCTCACTATAATAATCTTTCAGCTCAATTACCGATCGACCCGCAAACCGGCAAGCTGGTTGCGGGGGGTATAAAAGAGCAGGCTGGACAATGCTTCAAAAATATCAAGGCCATTGTCGAAAGTATCGACCATTCGATGGACGATATTGTCAGGGTCACTATTTTTCTGAAAAACATTGCAGATGCTGATGCGGTAAACCAGGTGTATGCATCATTCTTTCCGGACTACGTTCCTGTGCTGACGACAGTCGCCGTTGCAGCGTTGCCGATGGACGCCTTGGTGCAGGTTGAAGCGCTTGTTTCAAACGGCGTGGGCACCATTCCGAATGCACCGCAGGCAGGTGACCTGATCAAGATTGTGAAGAACACCGAGAGCGCCCCATTAAGTTCTTTGTCTGCGCAAGCCGTGGCTTTTTCACATTACAACAATCTTTCAGCGCAGTTGCCTATCGATCCCGCAACCGGGAAGTTGGTGGCTGGCGGTGTGAAAGAGCAGGCCAGGCAATGCTTGAAAAACATCAAGGTTATCTTAGAAAGTATTGATGTTCCTGTTGATGACATTGTCAAAATCACTGTCTTCCTCAAAAACCTCTCGGATACTGAAGCGGTAAACAAAGTGTATTCGGAGTTTTTCCCGGACTCGGCCATCGCCAGGGCCGTCGCCTATGTACCTGCACGGACAGTCGTTGAGGTTTCGGCGTTGCCGCAGGATGCGTTGGTGCAATTCGAGGCCGTGGTGTCGCACGGAGATGGCACGCCGCCACAGCTCGTTGAAGACCGGCATGGCATCGTCATCAAGGCCAATAACACCGGCGGCGCCCCCAAAGACGCGCTCTCTACCCAGACGGTGGCCTTTTCTCATTACAACCATATCGCCGGTCAATTGCCGTTAGATCCAAAAACGGCCGACGTGGTGGCTGGTGGTGTAAAAGAGCAGGCTGGTCAGTGTTTGGCAAACATCAAGGCTATCGTGGAAAGCATCGATCACGCATTGGCTGATGTGGTCAAGGTCAATATCTTCCTTAAGAATATCGAGGATATTGGCGCCGTGGACGAGGTCTACACGACATTCTTCCCGGGTGGCGTTCCTGCACGCAGAACGGTGGGTGTGTCAGCGTTGCCTGGCAATGCGTTAGTGCAGATCGAAGCGGTTGTGGCAAACGCTGAAGGCACACCTCCTGAGGCATAGCTGCAGTTTTTATAACGTCGTTAATCGCTAGTGTCGCGTACTGAAAAGGAAGCCGGAGCAGACTCCGGCTTCCTTTTTTATCAGTGCATACCCGTGGTTAATGGTGGGAACCGCCGCTGCCAAACCGCGCAAAGGCGATCTTGATCGCTACCAGTATCGGCGCCGCCACGGCAAACAGCAGGGTCACGGCCATGAAGGCGCTGTCGAAGGCGATCACCGTCGACTGACCTGCCAGCGCCCGGCCCAGCAGGTTGGTGGCGGCACGAGCGGCCGTCACCGCGTCCATGCCTTTGCCCGTCAGCAAAGCGTTCAGAGCGCCCAGCCGTTCGATGACCGCGCCGGTGCCAGCGGTGATGTGGCTGCCAAGGATCACGGCATTGGCGGTGAGGTTGTGTTCGATCAGGGTTTGCAGGGCCGCGACGCCAAGCAGGCCACCCAGTTGCCGACCGGTATTGAACAGCCCGATGCCCGAGGCAAGGTTGCGCCGGTTGAGGTCACTGAAGGCGATCAAGGTGATCGACAGGAACAACAAGCCCAGCCCCAGGCCGCGCAAGAGAATGGCGGCCATCATGTCGGCGGCGCCGCTTTCGCTGGTGGAGCCGGACAGCATCCACATCGCCAGCATGATCAGCGCAATGCCGAAAGGCACCGTAGCGAACGGCGCCACACGGCGCGCCTGCATAAGCCAGGCGGCGAACAGCAGGGCCACGATGAAACAGCCACCACTGGGTAACAGCAGCAGGCCGGCGTCGGTAGGTCGGAAGCCGAGAACCGAGAGGGCAAAGGCCGGGATCACAAAGGCACTGCCAAACAACGCGGCGCCAGCGACCAGGCTGACGATCAGGGCAAAGGAAAAATCGTTCGACTGGAACAGGCTGAAGTCCAGCAGACCGGTGTCTTTGCGCAGCAGTTGTTGGCCGACAAACGCGAGCAGGGCGGCAGCGCCGATCAGGCTCAGCCAGACGATGCGCGGTTCCTCGAACCAGTCCCAGCGGCTGCCTTGGCTAAGGACGTAGGTGAAGCACAGCAGGGAGGTCGCCATCAAGATAAAGCCGATGCCATCAAACGGCCGCCGTTCGCTGCTGGCAGCGATGGGCGTGTCGGTGATCAACAGCAGACCGGTGGCTGCCAGCGCCAATGGCACCACGCAGAGGAAGATCCAGGTCCAGGACTGGCTATCGATCAGCCAGCCTTGCAGGGCCGGGGCCAGGGTCGCGGAGGCGACGACTGCACCCATGGCAAACAGCGCCTGCAAAAAGGGTTGGTGCTGACGGGCGAAAGCGCCAAAGATGATCGCCTGGCCACCGACCAGCAGGGTGCCGCCGGCAAAGCCCTGGATGATACGCAGGGCCACCAGCAGGTCGAGGCGCGGGCTGAGGGCAGCCAGGACGCAGGCCAGGCCCATCACCAGGGTGGCGGTGACCATCACTTTGCGTGGATGAAAGCAGCTCAACAGCCAGGCGGCGGTCATGAAACCGATGAGCTTGAATGCGGTGTAGCCGACGTCCAGCCAGGCAAACTCATCCGGTGTGGCGTAGGTGTCGCCCAGGATGTCGTTGCGCCCGAGCGCCAGCACGGTGCTGGCGATGGCTTCGGTGAGTGTGGCGAGGACGATGCCGGCCATCAGCAGCACGCCGCTGGTGGTCTTGGCGTGGCTCCCCGTGGCCAGCGTGTTCACGATCCTTCTCCTCGGGCCACTTCGACGCGTGCCGACAGGCCGGGCACGATGCGCCCCGGTAGCGGGTTATGCACCAGGTGGATTTTCACCGGAACGCGCTGCACCACACGGACAAAATTGCCGGTGGCGTTGTCGCTGGGTAGCAGGCTGAAGGCTGAGCCGCTACCGGGGGCAAAGCTGTCGACCACGCCTTCCAGCACGTCGTTGGGGTAGCCGTCGACGGTGATGCTGACCTGTTGGCCGGGGTGGATGTGTTCGAGCTGGGTCTCCTTGAAGTTCGCCACCACCCACACATTGTGCACGGGGACGATATCGAGCAGGGCCGCGCCCGGGGTGACAAAGCGGCCGACGCGGACCTGGCGGTTCCCGACCACGCCATCGACCGGGGCGCGCACCACGGTGCTATCCAGATCGATCTGCGCCAGGTCACGGGCGGCCTGGGCCTGGGCCACGGCAGCAACGGCGGCTTCGCGCTGGGCCAGGAGCACGGCGATACGTTGCTGCTGGGCCTCCACCGTTGCCAATGCGGCCGAGAGCGTTGCGTCGGCTTTGGAACGTGCCGCATCGGTTTCGTCGACCAGCGCCTGACTGACGGCGTTGCTGACGATCAGCTTGCGACTGCGGTCGTGGGTTTTGCTCGCCAGGTTCATCTCCGCCCCGGCGGAACGCCTCTGGGCTTGTGCCTGGCGGATCAGGGCGCCCTGTAGCCGGGTTTCGGCATCGACATTGCTCAGGCGTGCCTGCGCCGCACTGATATTGGCCTCGGCCTGGGCCAGGTGCGCGCGGTAGTCCTCATCATCGATGCGAAACAGTACATCACCGGCGTGCACGCTCTGGTTGTCGCCGACCTCTACCACGGTGACGTAGCCGGGTACTTTGGCCGCGAGCGAGGTGACGTCGCCGCGCACATAGGCGTTGTCGGTCGCGGTGCTGCCGTAGCTGAATGCCATCGCCCAACCACCCGCCAGCAGCGCCACGGCACAGAGGCAGAGGAGCACACCGATAAGTTTTTTCCGGTTGCGCCGCGGCCCGGCGCCCGCCGTTTCGGCATTGGCGTCGGTGGCCGTGGCGGCCTTGTCCTCGAGCGCATTCATGTTCTATGTCCTGTGCAAAGGCCAATGCCCCTGGCAGCCGTGGTGGCCGCCGAGGGGCGATCAGCAGGTTGATCGCTTATTGCTTTGCCGGCGTGACCAGTTCCTTTTCAGTGGTGTCGAGGACGAACACGGCCAGCAACCGGGCCGGTTGGGTGTCGCTGGCGTTGGCGCTGACCGCATGGTACGAGCCAGGCTCTTCGACGAAGTTTTCCCCCGCCTTGTAGACCTTCTCTGGCCCATCGTTGACGCGGCTGCGCACGGCGCCTTCAAGTACCGTGGCATAGATGAAGGCCGACTTCGGATGGGTATGCGACGGCGAAGAAGCGCCGGGCGCGTACTCGACCAGCACGCCGCGCATGCTCTTGCCCGGGACATTCGGCAAGGGGCGGTCGAACACTACCGTGACCTTGCCGGGAATCGCCTCGGCGGCTGACGCTGAGCTGACCGTGAGTGCGGCGAAGGCCGCGGTCAGAAGGAATCGAGTGAACATTGCAGTACTCCCTGGTAGTGAGGCGAGTGAGGCTCAGCGAGGTGCTTGAGCCGTCGAGCGGGCCAGCCAGTCCTCGAAACGGATCGTGCCCAGGCGTGGGTTGCTGCCGGGGGTCAGGGACTGGTCGTCGAGCTCGTCACCGAAGTAGCGTGCGTGGACATCGGCAACCACCTTGCGGGTGTCTTTGGTAACGTGGAAATAGCGTCTGACCAGCTCGTCCAGGGGCATGGCTTCGGGGCCGGCAATTTCCACGGTGGCGTTGGCCGGTGCGGCCAGGGCCACCTCGGTGAGCGCCGCGGCGACATCGTCGGAGGCCATGGGCTGGATCAGCGCTGGCGACAGGTGAACCTCATCGCCGACCACGGACGATTCGGCGATACCGCCGACAAATTCGAAGAACTGGGTGGCGCGCACCAGGGTGTAGGGCCGGCCCGAGGCCTTGATCAGCGCTTCCTGGGCGACCTTGGCGCGAAAGTAGCCATTCTGTGGCGAGCGTTCGCAGGCAACGATCGACAGGGCAATGTGATGAGCAACGCCCGCAGCGGCCTCGGCGGCCAGCAGGTTGCGGGTCGAGGTCTGGAAAAACTCCAGTACTGCCTGGTCTTCCCAGGACGGCGCGTTGGCTACATCGACCACCACATCCGCACCATCCATCGCTTCAGCCAGGCCTTCGCGGGTAATGCTGTTAACGCCGGTGTTGGGCGAGGCGGCAATAGCCTGATGGCCGCGCTCGGTCAGGTTTTTTACAAGCTTCGATCCAATGAGGCCGGTGCCTCCGATGACGACGATCTTCATGGCATCTCTCCGCTTTCGGACGGCACCTGTTGCCGTCGAGGTAGCTTCAGAATGCCCCTGCATCGGCGGCAAGTCCTTGTGCCTGCCGTGGGTTTACCTTGGCGCCAGCCTGCTTTTTCGTCCAAAGCCGCTGTGTGGTCGGTGCGGTGGGCGATGGGCTGCCGTATCATCAATTGTTCGCATTAATCCCGGGGATACTGCCGTTGCCATTCGCGTTTGAGGACTACGTGCTCGATCAGGAACGCCGGGAACTGACCCAGCGTGGCCAGGTTGTGGCCGTTGGTCCGCAGGTCTTTGATCTGTTACTGCTGCTGGTCAGCCAGCATGAGCGGGTGGTCAGCAAAGACGAGCTGCTCGCCGCGGTCTGGAGTGGCCGGATCGTCTCCGAATCAACCATCACCAGCCACATCAACGCCGTGCGCAAGGCCATTGGCGACAGCGGCGAAGAGCAGCGCCTGGTGCGCACGGTGGCCCGCAAGGGGTACCGGTTTGTCGGCCAGATCAGGGCCAGCGACGGGCTACAGCTCGCGCCTGTCGCGTCGGGTGCCGAAGAGATCATTGACGCGAAGCACACTGCGGCAGCCGCGCTGGTCCTGCCCGACAAGCCCTCGATCACCGTTTTGCCTTTTCAGAACCTCAGCGGCGACCCGGAGCAGGATTATTTCGCCGACGGCATCGTCGAAGACATCATTGGCGCCTTGGCGCGGATCCGCTGGCTGTTCGTCATCGCCCGCAACTCCAGCTTCACCTACAAGGGCAGGGCGGTGGACGCCCAGGGGGTGAGCCAGGAACTGGGCGTGCGCTACGTGCTTGAAGGCAGCGTGCGCAAGTACGGCAACAAGGTGCGCATCACCGGTCAATTGATCGACGCCAGCAGCGGTACGCACATCTGGGCGGAGCGCTTCGAAGGCCTGCTCGACAGCATCTTCGAATTGCAGGACCAGATCGCCGAAAGCGTCGTCGGCGCTATCGCCCCACAGCTGGAACGGGCGGAAATCGAACGGGCGAAACGCAAACCCACCGACAGCCTCGATGCCTACGATTACTACCTGCGCGGCACCGCTAAACTGCACCACGGTACTCGCGAAGCGATCGACCAGGCGCTACTGTGGTTCTACAAAGCCATCGAACTCGACCCGGAGTACGCCTCGGCGTATGGCATGGCCGCCTGGTGCCACTTCTGGCGCAAGATCAATGGCTGGATGAGCGAGCGCCCCCGCGAAATCGCCGAAGGCGTGCGTCTTGCCCGCCTGGCGGTGGAGCTGGGCCGCGATGACGCCGTGGCCCTGACCCGTGGCGGTCATGCCCTGGCGCACCTGGCCGGCGATGTCGACAGTGGTATCGCCTTGCTCGACCGCGCCCGTCTGCTCAACCCCAACCTTGCCCCGGCCTGGTTTCTCGGCGGCATCCTGCGAGCGTTGCGCGGTGAAACCGAGGCGGCCATCGACAACCTCAACCATGCCGTACGCCTGAGCCCGCTGGACCCGGAAATGTTTCGCATGCAGGTGGGCATGGCCCTCGCGCATTTCTTCTCGGGGCGCTATGAAGTCGCCGCTACCTGGGCGGAAAAAGCCCAGGGCAACCTGCCCAGCCTGCTGCCCGCGGTTGCCTTGCTGGTCGCCTGCTATGCCCTCAGCGGGCAGATGGACAAGGCGCAGGCGGCGTTGCAGCGGCTGCAGGCGCTGGATCCGACGTTACGCTTGAGTAATCTGAGGGAATGGTTGCCGATTCTGCGTGATGAGGATCTTGCCCGTTTTGCCGAAGGTTTGCGTCTGGCGGGGTTGCCGTAGTCGTTGGCGTGATCTGCGCATGGACTTCATCGGCATCCGGGTTTAGGCTCGCGGCCATTGAGAGATCGACCATTTCATGGAGTCTGGTTTGAACACAAGGACAGTGTTATTCGCCACTCAAGGCTATGCGGTAGTCCCTTCAGTTGTTGGTGACAGCGAGCTGGCATTCGCCCGCGAACTCGCTCAAGCCCTGATAGCGCGCTTTCGTCAGGGCGAAGCGGCGGTTGTGTCAGTCGGGGTGAGTATCGGCGAGGCGGGCCGACGCCATCCGCAGCGTAACCCGGGGCTCGACCTCGAACAGTGGCTGCACGAGCCGTTCATCATTGGCGATCTCCTTGCCGTGGAGCCGCGTTTTGCCCGGCTGTTTTCCCAGCAATCGATCTGGAACTGTGTAGCTGAATTACTGGGTTGTGAACCACCGGAGCTGTTGTTTCACTTCGGCAATCTCACGCGCAAACCCGGCGAAACAGGCCCGGCGATCGGCTGGCACCGAGACGCGGAAAACACCTATTTCGCCAGTGAAGATGGGCGCACCGTGCGGTTGCTGATCCCGCTTCAGCACATGTCCGCGGCAAATGGCGGCACGGCGCTAGTGCCGCGTTCGCACCTCGAATCTGGCGCTGCTACCGATGACGCCCTGTGTCCTGAAATCCTGCCTGGCAGTTGCCTGGCCATTCACTGCGCCACCTTGCACGGTGGAACCGAGAACCGCAGCGGCCAGGAGCGGGACGTGATCGTCATGCAGTTTGGCTTGCGTAGTTCAACGCTGCGTTGCCAGGCACCCGAGCGGTCGGCGTTATCGACTCGAGAAGAACTTCTGGTGTTGTGCCGCGACTCACACTGAGCTTGAGGCTTCCAGCAACTGAGCAATCTTTCTGCGCAACTCCCCGTGGGTTTCTTCCGAGTAGGCGACCGCGTTTTTCCAGTCATAGAACCATACGGGCATTTTGCGATTCTCTTCCGGCTCCGAGGCATAGCGCGGAAAAATGTGGCAATGCAGCTCAGGCTCCGAGTTCCCCAGAATTTCATAGTTCATGCGCAGGGCGCCGGTGGCCTGCATTACGGCGTCACCCATGCGGGCCATGTCGAGCAGGTAGGTGGCTCTTGCCTCGGTATCCAGATCGTTGAGGCTGGGCACGACCGGGTCGGGCAACAACAGGCAGTAGCCAGGAAGAAATTGCACATCGCCCATGACCGCCCAGCCTGAGACCATGCGGCAGATCACTTTATCGTTGGTGCCGTTGCGGGCCAGTTCTACACGTTGTGAGATCAGGGGCATGTATTGTCCTTAATGAGGGGGTGGGGCTGCCAGTTCCTTGAGTTGCCTGGCCAGTTCAGGTGCCACATGACCTCTGGCCGGTGTGGGTACCCAGTGGGTAAACGGGATGTCGATCATGCGGTTCTCGTGCTCGGCCGGCAAGCGCGACAGTACCGGGTCGTGGCTCAGTCGATAGCGCTTGGGTTGGGTTGGGTGTTGAGGCTGTGGGCTTATCCATTCGGTGTGGCGCCGCTGCCGGCCCCTTCCGCCCTTACGGCGGCCTACTTTCCTCTTGGGGAAAGTAGGCAAAGCCGCCTGCTCCTGCATATGCCATCGCGGGAAAATCCCACTTCAACATGTTGATCTTGATCTTCATCCACGCCAGTACAGACGCCGCGAACTGCGACTTCAGGAGGCTGAGTGAAGGTGCCGCCGTAAGGGCGGAAGGGGCCATCAGCGGCGCCACACCGAATGGATCAGCTCAAAGCCCGCATGCCCGTTCATTAAGAAGGTGCCAGTCAGCGGCCATTGCCGAAAGCACAAGACTTCGGGGCGAAAAACCGGATAATGGCGGCCAAATCGTTTTGCTGCTTATGATGGTAATCCCGTATGGAAATCAAGGTTAACTTTCTCGACAACCTTCGACTTGAAGCCAAGTTCGATGACTTCACGGTGGTCGCCGATCAACCTATTCGCTACAAGGGCGATGGTTCGGCACCCGGTCCGTTCGATTACTTCCTGGCTTCGTCGGCGCTGTGCGCGGCTTACTTTGTGAAGTTGTACTGCCAGACCCGCGGGATTCCCACCGAGAACATTCGCCTGTCGCAGAACAACATTGTTGATCCTGAAGACCGCTACAAGCAGATTTTCAAGATCCAGGTCGAGTTGCCGGCCGATATCTCGGCCAAAGACCGTCAGGGCATTTTGCGCTCCATCGAGCGCTGCACGGTGAAAAAGGTCGTGCAGACCGGCCCTGAGTTTGTCATTGAAGAAGTCGACAACCTCGATGCCAACGCCCAGGCCTTGCTGATGCTCGACCCGGCTTCCGACGCCAGCACCTACATCGCCGGCAAGGACCTGCCGCTGGAGCAGACCATCGCCAACATGTCGGCCATTCTGGCCAACTTGGGCATGAAGATTGAAATCGCTTCTTGGCGCAACATTGTGCCCAATGTCTGGTCCCTGCATATCCGCGATGCACAATCGCCAATGTGCTTCACCAACGGCAAAGGCTCGACCAAGGAAAGCGCCCTGGCCTCGGCGCTGGGCGAATTCATCGAGCGCTTGAACTGCAACTTCTTCTACAACGATCAGTTCTGGGGCGAAGACATTGCCAACGCGGCGTTTGTCCATTACCCGGACGAGCGCTGGTTCAAGCCTGGCCGTAAAGATGCGCTACCGGCAGAAATTCTCGACGCCTACTGCCTGGAGATCTACAACCCCGAGGGCGAGTTGCTTGGCTCGCACCTGTACGACACCAACTCCGGCAATATCGAGCGTGGCATCTGTTCGTTGCCCTTCGTGCGTCAGTCGGACAGCGAGGTGGTGTACTTCCCCTCCAACCTTATTGAAAACCTGTACCTGAGCAACGGCATGAGCGCCGGTAATACCCTGGCCGAAGCGCAGGTGCAGTGCCTGTCGGAGATCTTCGAACGCGCGGTAAAACGCGAAATCCTCGAAAGTGAATTCTGCCTGCCTGATGTACCGCACGAGGTACTGGCCAAGTACCCGGCCATTCTCGCCGGTATTCAGGGTCTGGAAGAGCAGGGCTTCCCGGTGCTGGTCAAGGATGCATCGCTGGGCGGCGATTTCCCGGTCATGTGCGTGACCTTGATGAACCCGCGAACCGGTGGTGTATTCGCTTCGTTCGGGGCGCACCCGAGCTTCGAGGTGGCGTTGGAGCGCAGCCTGACGGAATTGCTCCAGGGTCGTAGTTTCGAAGGCCTGAACGACTTGCCGCAGCCGACCTTTGAAAGTCACGCGTTGATGGAGCCGAACAACTTCGTTGAACACTTTATCGATTCCAGCGGTGTGGTGTCGTGGCGCTTCTTCAGCGCCAAAGCCGATTTCCCCTTTGTTGAATGGGACTTCTCTGGCCAGGGCGAGAACTCCAATACCGAAGAAGCGGCGACCTTGTTCGGCATTCTCGAAAGCATGGGCAAAGAAGCGTACATGGCGGTGTACGAGCATCTCGGTGCAACGGCCTGCCGGATTATCGTGCCGGGCTACTCGGAAATTTACCCGATCGAAGATCTGGTCTGGGACAACACCAACAAAGCGCTGTTCTTCCGCGAAGACATTCTGAACCTGCACAGCCTGGATGAAACCGATCTGCGCGCGCTGGTTGAACGCCTGGAAGAGAGCGAACTGGACGACTACACCGACATCAAGACCTTGATCGGCATCGAGTTCGATGACAACACGGCCTGGGGCCAGTTGACCATTCTCGAGTTGAAACTGCTGATCTATGTCGCCTTGCAGCAGTTTGAAGAAGCCAAGGAGCTGGTGGAAACCTTCCTGCAGTTCAACGACAACACCGTCGAGCGCGGCCTGTTCTACCAGGCCCTGAACGTGGTGCTGGAAGTGGCGCTGGACGACGAGCTGGAACTGGATGACTACGAGGCCAACTTCCGCCGGATGTTCGGCAACGAGCGGATGGACGCGGTGATCGGCTCGGTGCAAGGCAGTGTGCGCTTCTACGGCTTGACGCCTACCAGCATGAAACTGGAAGGGCTCGATCGCCATCTGCGGCTGATCGACAGCTACAAGAAGCTGCACAAGGCGCGGGCCACGGTGGCGGCGTTGTCCAGCTAAAAGCGTTACGACGCAAAGCGACGGGTGCTGCGGGGCAGGTTTGCCCAGCAGCCCAGTCGACTCATACCGGGTGCTTCACCTTTCGGTGCACCCACTGGGCTTCGTTCTGCAGCTCCAGGATTTGCCAGTGCATACCTTCGAGCGAGGCATTGTGACCGACGCTGATCAGGATTGTTTCCGGCAGTGCCTGGGTCAGCAACTGGTAGCAGCGCGCCTCGTTCATCAGATCCAGGGCTGAACTGCTCTCGTCAAGAAACAACACGGCAGGGCGTGCCAACAGTGCTCGCACGAAGGCACAGCGTTGCAGCTCGCCGACGCTCAGGGTCTGCGACCAGTCCCGTTCCTGATCCAGTTGCTCGTCCAGGTGGTGCAGGCCGACGCGTTGCATCGCCAGGCGCAGTTCGCCATCTGCTTCGTGATCGGCTGGGTTCGGGTACCAGAGCGCCTCGCGCAGGCTACCCAACGGCAGGTAAGGCTTTTGCGAAAGTGTCAGGGTACGCTCACGGTCGTAAGTAGCCGAGCCGCTCGCATGAGGCCACAGACCTGTTACTGCACGAATCAGAGTCGACTTGCCGTAGCCAGACGGCGCGCTGATCAGCAGCCGGTCACCCGGTGCAAGTGAAAGGTTGAAATCCTTGAGCAAGCGGCGGCCGCCAGGCAGCCAGATGTCCAGGTCCTTGATATGCAAACCATTGGGCTGCTGACCTATGACGACCGTCGACGTGACCTCGACGTTATCGAGGCGGTCCTGAAAACCGATCAGGCGGTCGATCACCGACTTCCATTCGGACAGTTCCGGGAACACGCTCACCAGGTACGCGATGGCCGCATGCACTTCGCCGAAGGCGGCGCTGATCTGTGTCAGGCGGCCGAGGGGCAGGGCGCCGGCAAAGAATTGCGGGGCCATGATGAACATCGGAATGACTGTGGCACTGCGCAAGTAGAAGGTCGAGTAGCCCATGATCAGCTTCTGCTTTTTGACCAGCGCCCAGAAGTTCTCCAGCGCCGCCTCCAGGCGTTGGTTGAAGCGGGCGTTCTCAACGGCTTCGCCGCGGTACTGGGCGACCGAGTCGGCGTTCTCGCGCAAACGCATGAGCGCAAAGCGAAAATCCGCCTCGCGCCGCTGTTGCATGAAATTGAGCCCTGGCAATGCCCGCCCCAGCCAGAATGCGATACCGGTTCCCAACAGCGCGTAGACGATGGCAATCCACACCAGCAACCCGGGGATGACCCAGGACTGACCGGCAAAGGGTACGCTGACCAGGCTCGACGCTTGCCAGAGGATATGCAGGAAGGAAAACAGCGACACCACCGAGGTCAGCAGGCCGAGGCTCAATTTGAGCGATTTGACGATGAACAGGTCGATGTCTTCGGCGATCCGCTGATCGGGGTTGTCGACGTCGGTCTCGGTCAGCTTCAGTTTCTGGTAACGCTGGCTGTCCAGCCATTGGCCCAGCATGTTGTGGGTGGCCCAACGGCGCCAGCGCAACGTCAGCTTTTGCTGGAAGTGAAATGCGCCCACGGTAAAGACCGTGGTACCGATCTGCAACAGGATGAACTGCAGGCCACCGAGGAGAAAGCCGGGGTAATCCATGGCCTGCAAGGCGTTGTAGAAGTGCAGGTTCCAGAAGTTGGTGAGGATATTGACCGCCACCAGGCACAGGGTCATCAGCACCGTGCCCAACAGTAGTAGCAGCGCCGGGTACTTTTGTTCGCTGACCCAGAAAGGCCGCGCGAGACGCCAGAAATTGCGGAGTGTGTGCATGGAATCTGGGCGCCCGGTCGCTGACGACATTGAGTTTGCAATGGAGGGAGGCTAGGATCAGCCAATGCTAATCGTTTGCATTAATTTGGGAAAGCCGCGGGAGTCCCGTCATCGAATTTCCAGAATGGCTCAACCAGGCCTGGCCGCCAATCCAGCGGGTGATCCGCAATGCGCCTGGTGAGTCGCCGTCAATCGCATTGACGCATCTTGCCGACCCCGATGCGCTACAGCCTTTACTGACCCGGTTTGCCCTGCTTTATCCGGGTGTGAACCGGGCGGCGGTGGTTTCGCAGTGGTCGATGAATTACCTGAGCATCGCTCTGCCGGCCGCCCTGGCCTGCGTCCTCACTCGTCACTGCGCCATCGACTTCTGGGGCGAGGAGGCGGTGCTGTTGCACGAAGAGGGGCAACCCCTGGCACTGCAGTTGGCTTCGCAACTGCCAGCCCTGGCCAGAGCCGACCGGGCAGCCTACTGGT
The DNA here is from genome assembly GCF_049310525.1 of Pseudomonas sp. GZD-222. NCBI lineage: Bacteria > Pseudomonadati > Pseudomonadota > Gammaproteobacteria > Pseudomonadales > Pseudomonadaceae > Pseudomonas > Pseudomonas sp. GZD-222. The sequence goes on along the minus strand of NZ_JBMOWO010000069.1, from coordinate 71,217 downwards.
CGCGATTGATCCATGAGCACCTGACACCGCTTTTCGCCACCCTGGCTGCCGCCGGCGGCCTGGCCCCGAAAGTACTCTGGGGCAATCTGGTCGCCATCTGGGATGGTGCCTTCTTGCGAATGGACGCCGACCTCTCCAGAGAGGGTTTCGCCGAAGCGCACCAGTGGCTGGACCACGTCACTGTGAATGGCGGTCGACTGCGGCTTCGAGGCCTGCAATGGCCCGTCGAGTCACCTGCACCACAGATTTGCCCTCGGCTGGCGTTGCGGCGGCATTGTTGCCTGCATTACCAGTTGCACACGCCCGTCGCAGACCAGCCCCCCGTGCTCTGTGAGACCTGCCCGAAACTGCATCGCCTGCCTGTCGCAGAGCAGGTGAGTTACCTGCATTACATCTATCAGGACGGCTGAACTTCGGCCAGCGGCGGTACGCCGGCATCAGTGCGCGGTGTGATGTCGCTGAGCATCCCCTGTTCAATACGCAGCAATCGATCCGCGAGGCCGAAGTAGGCATCGTCATGGGAGATGACGATCACCAGTTTGCCGCGTGCGCGCAGGTCCGAGAGAATCCTCTGATAGAAAACCTGTTTGAACAGCGGATCCTGATCGGCCGCCCACTCATCGAACAGGTAGCAGGGGCGGTCTTCCAGGTAGGCGCTGAGTAGTGCCAGGCGCTTGCGCTGCCCGGTGGACAGCGCCAAGGTTGTCAGCTGCCCTTGCTCGATTTTCACCTTGTGGTCCAGCTGCAGGTGGATCAGGTAGTCGCGCGCCTGCTGCAGCCGTTGTGGGTCGTCGCCATCGGGCAGGCTTTCGAACAAGCAGAAGTCGGTGAAAATCGCCGAGAAGTGCTGGCGGTAAGGGTGATTATTGCTGCTCGAAGACAGGTGCCCGTCGAGCACTATTTCACCGCTTTGCGGTTGGTAAAGACCGGTCAGCAACAAGGCCAGCGTGGTCTTGCCGCTGCCGTTTCCGCCGGTGATGAACACCAGTTCGCCCGCATTGAGGCTGAGGTCGATGGGGCCCAGGGTGAAATGCCCGTCCTCGTATTCGCGGTAGTAGGTGTGGGTGACGTTTCGGCACACCAGGCTGCGAACCCGGGGCGCAGCGACGGTATCGACGGCTTCGCTGCTGGCATGCATCTCGCCTTCCAGGGCGCGGACCTTGTTCAGCGCAACGCTGGCCCGGCTCAGGGTGGGCAAGGCATGCATCAGCTCCGACAGCGGGGTGATCATGTAGAGGAGGGTCAGGATATAGCCGGTGACCAGGCTGACACCCAGGTCGATAAAGTGCGGCGCGGCGAACAGCACTACACCGATCAGCAGGTAGAACACCGCATTGCCCCAGTTGAGCACCACCGCGTAGATGCTCATGCCACGGACAAAATCGCGGCGAAACTGCTGGCTCACGGGTAGCAGCAGGCGAGTGAAAAAGTGCTGCCGGCGCGGGTGGTTGAGCTGCAGTTCCTTGCTGCCGTCGGTGAGCAGGCGATAGTGATCGAACAGCTGATCCTTGAGTTCGCGAGCACGCGAAATCGCCGTCAAAGCCCGGCGTTGTGGCCAATGGAAACTGAGGCTACCGAGGATGATCAGCAACAGGGTCAAGCCAAGCAGCGGCAGGCTGAGCCAACCGAGATAACCCAGGCAAGCGGCAATGATCCCGGCGTTGACCAGCAGGACCGGCACCAGCTCGACTGCCTGGCTAATGGTTTGCGTGTCGTCGGTGAGCATGGCCAGCAGGCGGTGTTTGCCCAGGCGCTGCAATTGCGCGTAAGGCGTGTCGATCAGCTTGGCACTCAGGTGCAGGCGCATATCGTGGACGGCACCCTGACCCAGGCGCAGCAGGCTGACATCGGCGATTACCCGCGAAACCGCAACCAACACCACTAGCCCGGCAAAATACAGACCATCCGCTGGGCGCAGCTGCGCAAACACTTCCAGGCTGTGGTTGATGCTGGCGATCAGACCGGCCGCGGCCAAGCCGCACATCAATCCCGTCAGGGTCGCGACCAACAGGGCGCGCCACGAACGTTTGGCCATAAGTAACAACAGATCCATTTACTGCTCCGTCTATAGCAATAGCCTTGGTTCGCGCCGCAGATTAAATACAAATGAGATGGTTTATCAATTGTGTTTGTTTAAGCGTTACTTTGCATTAGACTCCCGCTGGCTGTAGGGAAGCGGCGTTCCGGACGTAAGAATAAACACAACATATCTGTCAGTGGGGAGCGGGGCGTGAACTTCAAGAAGAACACTATTGCATTGGCTGTGGGGTCAGCGATCTGCCTGTCTCACAGTGCATGGGCCGCCGAGCAGGCAAAGGCCATCGAAATTGCTCCGATCACCGTGACCGGTGAAAAAATCAACCGCACCCTGGAACAAACCCAGTCCAGTGTAGCCGTGGTGACCGAACAGCAACTGCGCGAGAAGGCTGACCATGACCTGGTCGATGTGTTCGCCCGTACACCGGGTGTCTACAACCAGGCCGGCAACGAAAACTGGGGGATCCGCGGCGTACCGGTATCCGGTTTCGATGACCAGGGGCCAGCCACGCTTAACGGTGCAGTCTCGGTGTTTGTCGACGGCGCCCAGCAGCCCAACCGGGCACTGACCCTTAGCCCGATGCCGCTGTGGGATGCGGAGCAGGTCGAGGTGTTCCTTGGCCCGCAATCCACCACCCAGGGGCGTAACTCCCTGGCCGGTGCTGTGGTTATCCAGACCAGGAACCCGACCTTCGAACCGAGTTTCTCGGCGCAAACCAATGTGGGCAACTATGGTGAGTACGGCGCGGCTGTGGCCGGCGGCGGCTCGATCGTCGACGACAAGATTGCTGGCCGGCTCGCCGTCGATTACCAGGAAGGTGACGGTTATATCGACAACATCGCCACCCACGATGACGCCAACCCGAATCGCACCAGCAACGCCCGCGGCAAATTGCTGGTGCTGCCCAACGACGATACGGAAGTCCTGCTGACCTACGCCCATGGTGAGCATCGTCAGGGCGACCGCTCGGTGATGCGTGAAAACGACAAGGTCCGCTACTACAAGATCTCGTCCAATACCAAGGCGTTCGACAACCTCAAGCAGGATACCGTCAGTGCCAAGATCGACTATCGCCTGAACGATAACTGGTCGCTGACCAGCCTTACCGCCAACACCAGTTCTGACTACAGTGCTCGCCTGGACTTCGACCAGAATGCCGACGAAAACTCGGTGATTCTGCGCAAGCAGGAAGGCGACCTGTTCAGTCAGGAGCTGCGCCTGAATTACACCGCGGATACGGTGAAGAGTTTCGTTGGTGCCTACTATGGCCATAACACCAACAAGTTCCACGACAGGTTGTTGTTCGATGACGAACTGTTCGGCACCGCCAAGGGCGATACGACCATAGAAAACAAGGCAGTGTTCGGCGAGATCAACTGGACCTTCGCGCCACGCTGGACACTGATTACCGGCCTGCGTTACGACCACGAAACCAACGACACCGATATCGACCAGGACGATTTCTCCAGCCCGGGTGAGGTCAACAAGTCGTTTGACGCCGTGCTGCCCAAGCTGGGTATCGACTACGAGCTGGCTGCCGGTCAGTACCTTGGTTTCATGGTGCAGAAGGGGTATCGCGGCGGTGGCGTCAACGTCCGCGCGGGTGGCGGTCACGAGTCGTACGATCCGGAATACACCACCAACTACGAGCTGTCGTACCGCGGTTCGTTCTACGACAACACGCTGCGTACCCGTGCCAACCTGTACTACACCGACTGGAAGGATCAGCAGGTCAGCGTGCTCGACCCGAACACCGATTTCGTGCACGTGTTCAACGCCGGTAGTAGCGATATCAAGGGCCTGGAAGTCTTCGTTGAAAAAGACATCGGTGAACAGCTGACGTTGAATGCCGGTGGCGCCATCACCGACGGCAAGTACAAGGACTTCGTCACGGGTGACGGCAGGGACATGAGCGGTGAGTCGTTCCTCTATGCGCCCAAGTACAAGATGTCTGTGGGCGCTACCTACCGTTGGAATGATCGCCTGACCCTCAACACCGACGCCACCTACCAGAGCACCACCCCGTCGGAATACGAGTTCGACGCGAGCGGGCAGGTTACCGATGAGCGCAAGAGCGATAACTACTGGCTGGTCAACTTCAACACCGAGTACAAGATCACCAAGAACGTCGCGGTGTCGGGCTTCGTGAAAAACGCCTTTGACAAGGAGTACGTCACCAACAACCGCAGCGGCGATGTCATCGATGTCGGCGCGCCGCGTACGGTGGGCCTGGTACTGCGTTACGACATGTAAAACCACGCAGATTGGTCATCAAGGGGCAAGCACGATGCTGCCCCCGCCAGCAGTATCACTGGCAGTGCCTGCAGTGGCTTCGCGCTCGGACAAATAGCGTGCCGGTGGCTTGCCCATCGCTTTGCGGAACATGGTGACAAAACCGCTGGCGCTTTCGTAACCCAGCGCCAATGCCACCGTTTGTACGCTCTCTCCCTTGGTCAGGCGTTGCAGGGAAAGCACAATGTGCAGCTGTCGGCGCCAGCGCCCGAAACTCATGCCGACTTCCTGTATCAGCAGGCGGCTCATGCTGCGTTCACTCATGCCGATGTGCCTGGCCCATTCGCCCATCGAGGTTTTGCTCGCTGGATCAGCAAGCAGCGCTTGCGCCAATTGGCGCAGGCGCCGGTCTTGCGGCATCGGCAAGTGCAGGAACTCGACCGGTGCCTGCTGCAACTCGTCCAGCAACACGCTGATCAGCCGCGCCTCTGCACCGTTCTCGGCGTACAGCTGTTCAAAGCCCGTCGCTTTGAGCAGCAACTCGCGCAGCAGTGGCGGTATGGCAAGTGTGCAGCACACAGTAGGCAGGCCTTCGATCGCGTCCGGGTCAACGAACAGGCAATAGCACTCGGTTTCCCCTGAGCCGCGCGTCGAATGCTGCATGTCGCCCGGAATCCACACCGCGCATTGCGGCGGAACAATCCACACGCCTGTTTCCACCTCGCAGTTAAGGATCCCGCGTACCGAATAAATCAATTGTGCTTTGCGATGGCGGTGAGGCGCGTGCTCCCAGTCTTTGCCAACCCGGGAGGCATTCAACGCCGTGACCTGGCGCGCAATGCTGTCGACGTCCCACGAAAGTGACGGGTCATCAGAGGTAATAGGTTCCACGAACGCCGCCTCTGTGGCTGATAAAAGCTGTTGGCCGAAATGAAAAATAGTGTGACCAGATTTCGCAATGACGTAAACCCGCTCGGCTGGGTATCGTGCAGGTGCATTTCGGGCACCCTTGTTTTCAGCCGGTGCCGCGTACCACTCACTACAGAGGACGGGTCAAATGGTTATAGATTCCACACGCTTCCCAATGGTCTGGATGAAGATTGGCACTTCTGGCATTCACACCGACGATGAGGGATTCAGGGCGTTCGAGGCATTGCTGGCGCGTGCAGAACCTTTCGTGCTGTTGGACGAGGAGCGAGCGAACGAGGAACAGCAGGAGCACAGCCATGAAGAGCAAAAGCAGTTATCACTCTGGATGAAGCGCCACAAAACCGCGTTGCGTTCATTCGTCAAAGCGCAGATCCACATCGAACCGGATCTCACCAAGCAGCAGGCGGCCAAGCTGTTTGCGGTCAAGTTTGAATATTTCTGGGGTTACCCTTTGTTGGTTGTCGACAGCAAAGCAGACGGCCTGGCGTTGGCGCGCCAGCTGATGGCGCAGTGAGCGGCAAACGTCCATGGGTATCGTTGCCATAAACACCGTCGAGATCCATCCGGCCAATGGTTCGGCAGCAGCCCTGCGGGTGAGAGTGCAAGGGCTGCTGGCGACGTTGAATCGCATTTCCGGCTGCACAGCTTACAGCCTGACATGCGGGAGCAACCCCGGCGACCCGTGGGTGGTCACCGGGTATTGGGATTCAACCGAGCGGATGACCGCGCATTTCAATCTGCCGTGTCTGACCGAAGTGTTTGAACTGACAGCTGAGCGGCTGGTGGTGGGGCTACGCTTTGCTACGTTTTCCCTGTCGCCGCCTGTTGAAATTTTCAACTGAAGGTCCAGCAGTGTTGCCAACCGTCGCCGCGAAACGATTAGGGTGGCCGCTGTGCGCAGGCGCCCAGTCCTCGTTGATGGTTCAGTGCAAGACTGCTTTTTTGACACTAAGGGTATTGAATCTTAGACCGAGATAGCAATCAGTGAATGTTTTTTCTGCTTGTTCAATAATGGAATTTAACGCCTCTGCCGTATGATCGCTGAAGCTGTCAGGGTCTTGCCCGACGCCAATAAGTAAGCTCTCTATGATGCCATTTCTGTTGCTGAAAACATTCTCGCACGCCAAAATTTGCGCACTGATAAGAGAGGTGCACTTGCTGATTTCCTGCTGCTTAAGCTTGTTTCTAGTATTCCATGCAGTTTTTGCTGAAGTGCATGAGTTTGCGTTTAACTGAATTATGGTTTTTGTCGAAAGTAACCTGACTTGCTCGCGGCGCTCGCTTTCGTTGGCTTCTGAAAATGGTAGTTGCAACCCTTCTTCAACCTTGGTCAGCGCAAGAGAATTCTGGTGCAAGGCAGTATAAGCAAGGGCGATATTGTTAAATATTCTCTTGCGCTCAATTGATTGGCTGGCTGCAATTGAAGAAAGCAGGGCGTTCCAGGTTTCAATTGCTTTCGAGTATTCACCCAGCAAGTAGTAGCTCGAGCCTACCATTCGTTGAGCTGTCTCGTTAGAGTCGGATCCAATGAGTGAAATAATGTAGCGATGGCGTTCGTTATTTCCGCTGATGCCTGCGCTACCGTTATGGTCGGAAAAATAAATTGCTGCAATATTTCTTCCTGTTCTGCGTTCATACTCTGGCCCCAACCATCGCGCATACAATCTGGACTTTTCGTAAAATGCAACTGCAGCTTTGGGGTTCTCTAAAGCTTGCATGCACGAAGCCTGTGCATAAGACTGTATGTGGCGTTGCCATATCGGTGTAAAAAGTTGTTGTTTGTTTTCAAAGTAATTCAGGTACACCCGGCACAGTTCTTTGTCTGCATCTTGACTCATCGAGAAAGATTGCTGGCGAATCGAGTCGTTGACGAAGAATAATGTTGCGATATTTTCATCATTCAATATTGCAGATCCCAGTTCGCGATCTGCTGCTGCGTAGTTGTCTGCGTAGATGGCATCAACGACTGGATTGTTTGGGGGTGAACTGAACCCGTAAAGAAAAGTCGCCTCCAGATATATCACAGCGAGAAGCAAGGTGTTTGCGATGACTAGCGCAATGCTACTTCGAAGCACATTGAGAAGGATGCGTTCGCGAAACCAGTGTAATGCTCGCCCTTGTGGATTCCAGCCAAACACATAGGCGATGATTCCTGAAAAAATGGCTAGCGTGGTGCCGAGGCTCCCAAGAATTTGCCACTCTGATAGAAACGAAAAAAAAGATAACTCCGGCGAGATGCCGAGCCACAACGTTGGCAGTGAGATTGTAAATAAAATGCTCAACAGAATTAGCAGTGCGATTTGTAAGCCCTTGGTCGCTTCTGTATCTGTTCGGATTCGTGTCTCACTGTCTTCCATACGGCACCTTTTTCTGGTACGTATAACTAGTGATTAGCTAAGATACTTTCATACATTCTGTCTCGAGATACAATCTTATAATTCCTTTTTCGTCCTTTGAGTCTTTTTTCTAGCCGCTGCAAACGCGATACTGGTAACGCTGCGCCCAGACGGATCAATCGGTTTTGACGGCTCACAACGTAACGCTAGTCATATGCAATGACTCTGTCCAATTTCCATTTACCGCTTTCGGCCGATAGCTGCGGTGCGCCAACGTCTGCTCCGGATCGCCGACAGAAATGGGCGGCAGGCGAACCCTAAGCTTGGGTGCCTGACTGAATCGCTACGCCAACATCGTAAATGGCTGCTTGTTCACCGCCTACACTCAGCCCTGGCGGCGCTGCGATGCAGGGCCGACAAGTCTCCGCGGGCGCACGGCTGAAATTGCACTCATGATTATCTCCAGCATAGAGAGCGGAGGACCTTCTACCTGCACCCTGGTGTCTGAATCTCTGCTATTCCTAGAAGGTGAAACAGTGCTTTCAAGCGTGGCACCTATATGCCCAATGCCTGAGCAGTTGGGCGTAGTGAACAGATGTCGACCTTGATCGGGAGATGCTCATGCTACTCATCATTTACTGGAACAGTGTGATGGAAAATCACAGTGCTTTCGTGGGCCACTTCGTTCTGACCGGTACCACTCAACCGGCCAACCTCAACGTCTTTGGCTGCCGGCATTCATGATCGAATGTGTCTGGAAAATTTCCCAGAATCCGTGGACTATAAAATACTCTGGTTACGTCTGAAGATCGCGTGGTATCGAAATCAGCTTTCGCCGAAGCAGGCACAGCGTCTTGCTGAGGATGTTTATAAAATTGTCTGTGACGCACGTTTGTGCGGAGATGATGTCCTGTGTCGCTTGGGCAGTGCGTGTGCTGGTGTAGTACATTCGGTGTCGAAGATTATTTCGTCTAAACTTGTATCCGCGTTAAAGTTGCCCGATAATTTTGTGCAACAACGTGCACTACGTTTTTGCGCAAGAGCTTGTTTCATCGATAGCGCACATTTTATAACCCCAATGCTACTTTCCGGAGAGGAAACGGTGCGGAACTCGGCTGCTGACGCGCTTGGGCAGATGGGGGATGTCAATACTATTCCTGAACTTATTCAGAACTATCTTTCCAGTAGCAGTCCCATGATTTTTTTAAACGCTCTTGAGGCCGTCGCAAGTATCGGTTCCGATGCCGCTCGTGTAGCGCTTGAACGCATTCTGAGGGATCAGTCTTTATACCAGAACCTTCGCTGGCCTGCGGTGAAGCAGTTGGGCGTTCTGGGCAACCCTAGTGCGCTTCACTCTATAGAGTCTGCTTGTTACGACAGGGCGGGGGTGGTGAGGTCAGAAGCGGTAGCAGCGCTCGGACGGTTCAACAATCCGAAATCGATAAGTGTGGTGTCCAGTTGTCTGAGCGATTCAGAGCCTGCAGTGCGATATGCAGCAGTAGAAGCCCTGGTTGCAATTGGGGGGCGAAACCAGATTGATGCCTTGCTCTGCACAATTTCAAAAAGTGACGAAGATTCGAGCGTCATAAGTGCGGCAGCCAGAGCAATGCTGAGACTGGCTCAGAACGGTTGTTGAAAGCCGTACACAGGATCATAAAGCGTGGTTCCGATGAGTGGAACTCAGAAGCTGTAAGACTTCTGGGAGAGATTAATTTCGATGGTGCATTGGAGTCAATACTGTTGCTTTCACGCAATCACGATATAGGTTTGCGTCAGGGCGCGGTCAAAGCGCTATCGTATCTGTCTGGCGACGTAGCGACTGATCGGTTGATTGAATTAACCGAGGACGTTGCTGGAAGTGTTCGTGAGGCAGCGATAAAAATTTGGCAGCCAAAGCCGGCCCTAGAGTGATAAACGCCCTGCAAAGAAGTTTAGTAACTGAGGATAACTGTTTTGGCAATATACCTGCAGCAAGATCGCTTTTAGCAATTGCCGATCCAGCTGGGTTAGATGCGTTACGACGTGCTATTCAGGGCGGGCTTCCTTTGGTCTTCATGACTTTTCTAGCGCCCCTGGGTCGCTACGAAGATATTCCTTTATTTGTTGCGGCGTGGCGAGAATTGCCTCCTTCGGATCCTTTGAATCAAATGCCGACTTTCACTCGCGCCATAGGACGAACCGGTGGTGAAATGGCAGCAGCCACCTTGCACCAACTTCTTGATGGGGCCAATGTAAAGGCCCGGATCAGCGTCGTTCAAGGGTTGGGAGTGGTGAAGCATCCAGCGGCCGTTCCAGCTCTGTTATCAGCCCTGAATGACGAGGATACATTAGTACAGAGCTGGGCAAGGTGGGAGCTTCAAGGATGCAGGCTCTTTTGAATGTGGATGGTACGTTGTGGGAGGAGAAGGGAAACAAATTGCTCAGTACTGCTCAAGCAGCAATGCAACTCAGAATGAGTTTTCGCTTATCAGCCGATTCAATTTCTCCGTCGAATGACTCTGATAGGCAATAGGACTGCGTCTGCTAACAACTTGTCGGCGGTCCTCGCCGGTGGAACGGCTAACCGAGTTGAAGGCGCAAGCAATGCCAGTCAACCTTCTTAAGGGCAAGAGGCTGGCCATTTTACAGTGACTGATTGTTTGCCAAGCGGTAGCTCAATAGTCACCGACGCTTCAACCGGCCGCTTGGGTGTAGCGACATGCTCAGTGTCCGCAGTCCTCAAACAGAGGCGGTTCGGGGTACGCATGGGCGGTGTTCCGCGTGGGTGCTGGGTCGGAGTCTGAAAACTCGGAAAATATGATTTCCAGCAGCATGATCAAAACAATAAGCGCCTGGCATCAGACCAGACATATTTGGTGTAGTGGTCAGATCACTTTGACGGCCCTGCCGATGAACTGCACCGGCCCCGTGGGTTTACCGGTCTGCGATCCTGTGGGGCTTTCCAGCGTCAGTTCAAACAGCTGATTGGGTTGCAGCGGCGGCAATTTATCCAGAGGGATAGAAAGCGTTTGTCCGGGTTTGACCAATCCAAGGGATACCGGTCCTTGCCAGTTGTCGGCCTTGGTCCAGAACTCAAGTGCTTTGTCGGCCGGCACTTGTGTTACCCCTAAGGGTATCAGCTGGATTTCCCTTGGGCTGCTCGCCTGAATCACCCAGCCGGGCGCCTGGTTCTGTGGCGCCACCAGAACGACCAGGTAGGTGATCGGCTTCACCTGAGTGGTTTGGCTCAGGAGGGCGGTTGCGAGCAACAGCGATGCGACCAGACCTATCGCCGCCAGCCCACGCCATAGCGCCAGACGGGTCCACCATGAACTCGGCGGTGCGGCGGCCGTTGTTCGTGGCGTTTGTCGCTCGATGCTGTTCAAGCTGCGCTCGATACGCGCCCAGAGGCGTGGCGTAGGGGAGTGCGCTTCAACCAGCTCGGTCAACGGGTACAAGCGCTGTTCCCATGCATCTACAGCCGCTCGTAGTTCAATGTCGTGGGCCAGACGCTTTTGCACTTCGATGCGCTGCTCGGCCTGCAGGGTGCCCAGCACATACTCACCGGCCAGCTCGTCAATGTCGTCCGGACTTTCATCGTGTGGGCTCTCGGTCATCCCATGCACTCCCGCAATGCCACCAGACTGCGTTTGATCCAGGCTTTGACCGTCCCCAGCGGAGTACCCAGTTTCTCTGCGATTTGTGCATGCGAATAGCCGTCGACATAGGCATGAAGAATGCAGTTGCGACGTGCCGGCTCCAGTTGTTCAAGGCAGGTAAAAATACGCCCTGAATGGCCGCGATAATCGTAGGTGTCCGCAGTCTCCAGGGATGCCTCCCTAGCGGCTGAAGCGTGCAGCGCCGTTTCGCTCTGCTCACTGACCTGCACCTCCCTGGCGCCATCACGGATGAAATTGAGCGCCAGATGCCGCGTCACGCTGAAGATCCAGCCACGCGCAGAGCCTCGCGCCGGATTGAAACTGGCGGCGCGAGTCCAGATCCTGATAAAGGCGTCGTGCACGATGTCTTCGGCCAGGGCGCTGTCACCCGCGATGCGCCTGGCGACACCCAGAAGACGAGGACTTTCCTGCTCATATAAATCCCGCAGTGCCTGCTGGTCGCCTTTGGCGCAGGCCATCAGGCAGGCTTCATAGTCAAAACCGGACTCGGGCAAGGACAATTTTTCCGCCGTCAGCACGTGGAAAACCCCTGAACGTACAGCCGGGGTTCGATCAGAGCAGCGTAGACGACTTTGTGCGCTGTCAGGCTGCTCTGAATCGTCGACTTAATTGGCTGTCCAGAAAATATAGTCAGCCTGATATTTGACCATCTCCTGTTTGCCCTTGTTTGCAGTGGAGCATTCGCTACTGGGGGCTACGCCGCCTTTGACGGCCAGCCGCTGGATGTAACTGACACCGTTCATAGCGCCTTTGCCTTCAGCAGGGTTGGCCTTGACCAGTTGATAGGGGAGGTCGCCGGTGCCGGAGGGGGCAACAGCCAGTTGCGTCCCGGTGACTTTCGAGCCGTCTTTGGCTTGCCAGGTGGCAGGCGGTCCAAAGTAGGTGCCGAGCTATTTGCCGCTACGATCATTGAGCACAGCCTTGGGCCCGACAAACACCCATTCGGTCTGCCCGGCGGCGTTGGCTTTGTCGCGGCACTCATAGGAGATTTCGCCCACGCCTACGGCTTCCAGTACGGTCTTGTGGCCGTCCGGAACCTTGATGCTGTCGGGCAGATTTGCTTGTCCATAGGCCGCAGGGATCATGAGTGACAAACAGGTGGCAGCCAGCGAAGTGCTGGTAATGCAGAGGAGTCGTATGGCGTTCATGCAAGTCTCTCCAGAAGGGTAATCAGCTCAGCAGCATGATGGCTGCTACCTGTACTACCCGCTGGAGGACGATCTGGATGCACTGACTTGAAAAATATCAGTGCAGCAGGGCTTCAGGGCCGGTCAGTAAGTCGCACGTACAGTGAGGGTGAAGTTGCGCGGGTCGCCGTAGAAGTTGCCGTTGGCGGAGGTGCCGACGGTCTGGTAGTACTTCTTGTCGAAAATATTGTTGGCATTGACGATGGCCGACCAGTGTTTGTCGATCTGGTACTCCAGGCTCGAATTCCAGATGGCGTAGCCGGCCTGGACAAACTTGAAGGCCTCGGCGGCGCCGTCGTACTGACCGCTGGCCGGGTTGAAGGCGTTCACCGTACCCGCGCGGCCGTTGCTGCTCTGCGCGGTAACACCCATGCCGAGCTTCCATTTTTCCAGCTCGCCCGGCAGGCGGTAGGTGCTCCACAGTTTGAACAGGTGCTTGGGCGTGACCGCCGAATAGATGGCGCGGGTTTCATCGTTGGCCTTGTCGACGGTGTGGTTGTAGGTGTAGCCGGCGAACAGCTCGAGCCCGGTCAGTACTTCACCGCTGATCTCGGCGTCGAAGCCCTCACTGACCACTTCACCCTGGTTCAGGAAGCAGCAGTTGTATGCGCCGTAACTCTGCGGGAAGCGCGGGTCCTGGATGGCGGCGTCTTGCTGCTCGATACGGTAGATCGCGAAGCTGCTGTTGACCTTGTCATCGAAGATCAGGCCCTTGAGACCAATCTCATAGCTCTTCGAGGTGGCGGCGCTCAGTGCCTGGTTCGGGTAGGCCTGCTGCAGGAACTGCGGCTTGTAGGTCTCGGCGTAGCTGAGGTAAGTGGTCCATTGCGGTGTCAGGTCGAAGGTCAGCCCGGCATAAGGGGTGGTCACGCCTTGTTCCTTGAACCGACGGTGGTAGGGCGCAGGGTCGTCGAGCACGTTGCCGAAGTCGTCAAAGAAGACTTCCACGTCACGGTATTTGTAGGTGGCCACGCGGGCGCCGAGAATCAACCTGGTGCTGTCGCTCAGGGACAGGCGGGTCATGCCGTAGTAGCCGTACTTCTCGGTGGTGTTGTCGTCGGTCTTGTTCGGCAGGCTGCCCAGGTCGGCCGGGCGTTCGAAGTCGAAGATGTTGATCGGGATGAAGTTGTCGTTGCCCCAGCGCTGCACGGTATAGCCTTCGGCATGGGAGTAATCGGCGCCCAGCAGCAGGTCGTGACGCAGGTCGAAGAGGTCGAAGCCGCCCTTGACGTAGCTGTTGATGCCCTTGCGCTCCAGGCCGGTTTTGGCCGGGTAGTGCAGCCACCTCGGGCCTTGCAGGGTGATGGGGTCGACCGCGCCGTTGGCAAACAGGGAGTTGGCGTCGCGGTCCATGTCCATATAGGTCAGGTCGGTGGTCCAGGTCCAGTCTTCGTTGAAGGTGTGGTCGAGCTTGAGGTACGCCTGTTTGGTTTTCTCGTGCACGGTGTCCCAGGTGGTGACGAACGCGGTGTCGCGCGACAGGCCGATGTCTTCACCGTTCTTGTAGCGGGGCAGGCCGCCGAAGTTGGAGATGCCTTCGCCTTCCTGGTAGCTGCCACCGACGGTAAGCAAGGTATCCGGGCTCAGGTCGAACTCCAGCGAGCCGTAGAACAGGTGTTTCTCCATGTTGGCCACGTCATAGAAAAACTGGTTGTTCTGGTAGGCCATGCCCAGGCGGCCACGGATGTTGCCGGTCTGGGTGAGCGGCCCGGTGACGTCGAGTTCGCTGCGGTAGGTGTCCCAACTGCCGGCAGACGCGGAGAACTTGAGCTGGTTATGGTCCAGCGCCCGTTTGCGCACCAGGTTGATGGTGCCGCCCGGGTTACCGCCGCCGGAGTAGAGGCCGTCGATTCCACGGAGGAACTCGACATGGTCGTATTGGGCCAGATCCAGCTGACTGATCGAGCCGTAGCCGGAGATCGAGGTGTCCATCGGCGCGCCACCATCGAACTGAATGTTCGAGACTGCGAAGCCACGGGAGTAGAAGTTGGTGTCGTTGCCCAGCGACGAGCCGGAGGCGCCGTTTTTCTGCAGGGTGACGCCGGTGGTCTTGTCCAGTGCATCGGTCAGGGTGGTGAGGTGCTGATCCTCGATGCGTTGGCGGGTGACCACCGACACCGAGTGGGGAACTTCCTTGATCGACTGGGCGATCTTGCTGCCGACGCTGATGGCACCGGTGGTGTAGGAGTCGCTGTTCTCGGTCATGGCGCCGAGCCCCGTGGCATTGATGCTGGTTGCGCCCAACTCAAGCACCGTGTCCTGGGGCTGTGGCAACAGCACGTAGTCGCCGCTACTGCTGCGGACTACCTTGAGGTCGCTACTGCCGAGCAACTGCGCGAAACCTTGCTCGATGCTGTAGGTGCCCTGCAGGCCGGCGCTGTGCCTGCCCTGGGTGAGTTCGGCGCCGAACGACAGCACCACCCCGGCTTCGCTGGCAAACCGGCTGAGCACCGCGCCGAGTGGACCGGCAGCGATCGAATAGGTGCGTGTCGCTTCTTCGGCATGGGCATGGCCTTGCTTGCTCAGGAGAGGGTGGACAAGTCCTGCCTGGACGATCAATGCAGTGCTGAACAGGGCGACTGCGAGTGGCTTTGCGGGATAAGCAGGACGAGAGGCGCGGCGTGGCATGGATGACTCCTTCAAATGCCTTGAGGCGGTTTGCAGGAGGGGTCGAACGAAACCGGAAAACCGACAATGCTAATGAGAATTTTTTTTAATTGATTGTTTAGCCAAGGCCGCGGACCCTGACCCAATAGCGGGTGCGCGTCTCGATACGCACCGGCAGCACCTGGGCAATGGCTGCCAGTGCGCGGGTGGTGTCGTCCAGCGGGTAGGCACCGGAAAGACGCAGGTGGGCAATGTCGTCCGCGCACTCGATGAAACCCGGGCGATAGCGTTGCAGCTCGTTCAGCACCCGCTTCAGCGGCCAATTGTCGATCACCAGGCTGCCATTGACCCATTCGGCCCGATTGGGATCGAGTGTTTGAGCTGTCGGCAGCGGACCATAACCGAAGCGCAGGCTCATGCCGGCCTCAACCCGCAGTGGCGCTGCATGCGCTTGATTGCGCACCGCGACAGCCTGCTCGATGACGTCAAGTTGCGTCAGCTCGTCCAGCTGCCGCACGCTGAATCGAGTGCCCAGTGCACGCATTTCTCCGTGCTTGCTGCGTACGCTGAGCGGGCGCGGATCCTTGCCGGTTGCCAGCATGATTTCCCCGGCACGCAAGATGATCAGGCGTTGATTCGCTTCATA
The DNA here is from genome assembly GCF_049310525.1 of Pseudomonas sp. GZD-222. Classification (NCBI taxonomy): domain Bacteria; kingdom Pseudomonadati; phylum Pseudomonadota; class Gammaproteobacteria; order Pseudomonadales; family Pseudomonadaceae; genus Pseudomonas; species Pseudomonas sp. GZD-222. Next base: position 55,582 of record NZ_JBMOWO010000069.1, on the reverse strand, counting down.
GCGGATGTCCACGGCGGTGGCGGTGTTGAGCGTCAGCCGCGTGCCGTCTTGCAGCAGCAGATCACGTCGCTCGCCAGTGGCGGTGCGTTCATCGGCCAGCCACAGCGGGGTTTGTCGATAGCCCGTCCAGGCAAGCCCGGACAAACCGAGGCCCAGCACCATACCTTTGAGCACAGTGCGCCGACCAGGTACGAGCGGCGCTGTCGCCAAGGTTCGCTGCGCCAGCGCAGCAGGTACACCACTGAGTTCTGTGTGGAAGGCCTCCAGGCGTTGCCAGGCCCATTGATTGACGGCGTCATGCTGTTGCCATGCCTGCCATTGCTGCCGGGTTGTCTGGCATTCTGGATCTGCGCCAAGGCGCGCGTACCACTGCGCCGCGTCACGCAGCGCCTGCCGCTGTCTGGGCGCAGTCATGCATCGGCGTCCAGCGCGAACAGCAGGCAACGTTCAGTTGCTTTGGCCACGTACTTGGTGACCGAGCTGACCGAGACGTCCAGGCGCACGGCGATTTCGGCATAGCTCAAGCCCTCGAGATGAGCGAGGAACAGGGCCTGACGGACTTTGTAGTTGAGGCCGTCGAGCATGGCATCGAGCTGTAGCAGGGTTTCCAGCATGAGCAGGCGCTCTTGCGGTGATGCCTCCGACAGTTCCGGCTCCTGCGCGAGTGCCTGCAGGTAAGCCTGTTCCAGGCTGCGTCTGCGCAGGTGATCGACCATCACCCGTTTGGCCACGGTCGCGAGGAAACTGCGTGGCTCACGCAAGGGATGGGCGACGGTGCTGGCAAGCAGGCGCACGAACGTATCGTGGGTGATATCCGCCGCACGTTCCTGATCATGCAGCCGCCGCTTCAGCCACCCTCGTAGCCAACCGCTGTGGTCGCGATACAGGCAATGCATAGCGTGCGATGAAGACGCAGGTGGAGTTTTGTACACCCAAGTGATCCTGAAAAGCGTTGCAGATATGAATGAGTTTGAATCTTAGTCGTATTGGTGGCCAAAGGAAACTGCAGCGAACGGGGATCGCGCGCTTGCGGCCAGTGCCATCCATCGCCAATGCGCTGCTCGTCATGAAAGGAGAAGCACCTGTCGTGGGATGAAAAGCCGGTCACATAAAAATCACGTAGAAAACCAGTCGCTAACTACACCTGTTCAACCCACTTAGGGGGGGGTTATTCACCCTCGCTTTAAGTAATAGTTCGATCACTTTCCAGCAATTGGCTTCACAGGACGGAACGCTGATGGCTGATGCCGACTGCTTAAAACCTATAAGAAGAAAAGTATGCTCAGAAATATTAGTATTGCCTCGCGTGCGTCCATTGGTTTCAGCCTGGTGGTGGCGTTAACCACACTGTTAGGGGTATTCGCGCTTTATAAGTTGGAAGCTATGCGGGAAAGTACCCGGCAAATAAGTGACGATTGGCTGCCGGGCGTCATGATCTTGAGTCACGGCGCGCAAAACGTTCAGCGTATCCGCGCCTTGACCCTGCGCATCATGATAAGCCGTGACCCGATGAGCCTTGAACAGAACTACCGCAAGATCGACGCGCTCAAGGCCGAAACTCGCGACGCGATGGAGCAGTACGAAAAAACCATCCTCGTCGATGAAGACCGGGCGATGTATCAGCGCTTCCAGGCCGCCGAAGCGGCCTATATGTCACTTCAGGCGAAAGTAATCGACTTATCGCGCAAAGATAGACTCGACGAAGCCAGGGACATTATCAACGGTGAGATGAATCCGCGTGCCGATGCGCTGAGCAAGGCACTCGCCGACTTGATTGAACTAAATAACCGCGGCGCCAATGGCGCAGCCGCCAACAGCGTTGAAGTGTTTCAAAGTGCTCGTAGCGGTGTTATCGGGGCGTTATTACTTGTCGCGCTGGCGTCCTGCGTTGTGGCAATTGGCTTGATCCGCAGTATCGTCCTGCCGCTGCGTCAATCGGTGCAACTGGCCGAGACGGTGGCAACCGGCAATCTCACCACACGCATTGTGCTGACTGGCAACGATGAGCCCGCGCGTTTGATGGGCGCATTGGCCACCATGCAGAGCAACCTGCGCGACACCATCATGTCTATCGCCGAATCGTCCAATCAACTGGCGTCGGCAGCCGAAGAGTTGAGTGCCGTTACTGAAGATGCCTGTCGTGGGTTGCATCAGCAAAATGGCGAGATCGAGCAGGCAGCCACTGCGGTCAACGAAATGACCAGTGCCGCGGAAGATGTAGCCCGCAACGCCACCTCCACAGCCGATGCCACACGTACCTCCGACCTGACTGCACAGCAAGGCCGGCAGCAAGTCTTGCGCACTGTCGAGGCGATTGCCGAACTTGCCAGCGGCGTAACGGCAACCGCCGGTGAGGTAGAAAATCTGGCCGAGCGGGTACGCGACATCAGCCAGGTGGTCGATGTCATTCGCTCGGTGGCCGAGCAAACCAATCTACTGGCACTCAATGCGGCCATTGAAGCCGCCAGGGCGGGTGAGGCAGGTCGTGGTTTTGCCGTGGTTGCCGATGAAGTTCGCAGCCTGGCGCACCGTACCCAGAGTTCGACCCAGGAAATCGAGCAACTGGTCACGGCCATTGAAGGCGGCACGGTGCTGGCAGTCAATGCGATGAAAGGCAGTAACACCCGCGCGCGCGACACGCTGGAAGTGGCCCACGCAGCGGGGCAGGCCCTTGATCAGATTGCCTCCTCGTTCACCCAGATCAATGAACGCAACCTGGTAATTGCCAGCGCTGCCGAGCAGCAGGCGCAAGTCGCCCGGGAGGTGGATGGCAATCTCACCACAATCCGTGATCTGGCTGCGCAGACCGCCGCCGGTGCAACACAAACCACCGCAGCCAGCCAGGAACTGTCGCGCCTGGCTGTGTCGCTCAACGGTCTGGTATCGAAATTTTCGGTTTAACCCACGACGATCGCAAGGTGCTGGAGGCGTCACCGTGGCCTGGGGACACTGCACTGGCCACGGTTCCCAACAGCCTGCTTGATTGGCCCTTAGCCCGCGTGGATGTTGCCGCAGAACAGCGCGCGGCTGCCGTCTGCCGGGTTGCTGCGAACGAGCAGGGCATAGTCACCCTTGGTCAGTTCGCTCAGTGCCACCTGCGCTTGCGCCCAGAGCTTGGTACGTGGCGCCATCGAGGGATAATCGACGCTATTGGCCTGACGGGTTTCGTACGCCGGTTGTGCGCCCAGGTGCTGGCAAGAGCCCGCGTAAATGGCGCTGACCAGGCGGCTTGGAACTGCCAGGTCGTGGGGTACGCCACCGACGGTGAGCATGATGCCGGTGTGATCGCCCACCGAACTGAGGGTGGCTCGAGCGATATGCGTTGCGTTTTGCGGGGTAGCATCGAGGGGGACATCGACAATTTCGGTTCTGCTCGCGCACGCCGAAATTGCCCCTACCGCCACTACCAACGCCAGACAAGATGCTCTGTTCATCACAGATCTCCTGATACCTGATAAGAGGTGCGTTGATTGATCCCCCCTGTGAAGTCTAGTGGCCAGCTCGGGGCGCGGGATCTGGCTGATGGGTGGTCATCGATGGCGATCGGGCACAGTGCTCCGCACCTGAGCCTGGCTGCTCACTCAGCAGGTGTGTTGGCGTCGGGGCTGGATTCAGCTTCCAGTTTCAAGCGGTCTGCTTTGCTGATGTATTTAGGCTTGTTTTTCGGTGCCAGTTTGGCGCTGGCCTTTTTCGCGTGCGCCTTCAGCAACTGCTTGATCTTCTTTTGACGATTCATTTTTTGCTCGGGTGGTTAATGCTTCAATGATACCAGCTTAAAACCAGTGTCCCATACGCTAAGGCATGGTGACCGTTCCTTGGCAAAAAATGAGTATTGGATTTGCGGCTGCTGCGCAGCCCGTCGCCGGCCGCGTCAGCTCCCACAAGAATTGAGGCCAACCTTGAAGGGTCAGCCAGTCAGGGTCAGCCGAGAATGAAGTAGGTCTTGCGCACTTTCTCGATGATCTCCCACTCACCATGGGTGTTGGCGGCAAAGTACAGCGAGTCGCCTGCCTTGAAATGCACGGTTTCGCCGCCTTCCGGGGTGAAACTGCCTGTGCCTTCGATGATGTAGCTGAACTCGGCTTGCATCACCCCGCGGCGCAAGCGACCCGGCGAGCATTCCCAGAAGCCGCTGGAGACGTTTTGCCCGGCGATGTCATGGTGTACCGCGGTGCGCGTCATCGGCACCGGTTCGCCGACGGGCAAGCCCGCAGGCTCCGGTGCGGAGAATTGGGCTTCGTTTTCAAGACGGATCAGAACAGGGGACATGGCGTTTCCTCAGGATTTGTCTTCAAGACCAGCAGGGGCAAAACCGGCCATCAGTACGTCGAGCCGGTTTGCCTTGTTATTGCTCAGTTCCGCGCGTTCCTTACGCAGGACTGAACCTCGGACCATGGCGCCACCCAGGTAGCGCACCGGCTCCGGTGGGAAGGCTTTGCAGCGGCGGCCGACCAGCGCGCAGCTGCTCCATTGATCTTTTCTGCCCAGTGCGAGGCTGGCCAGAATGCGCCCGCCAAGGCGGCTCGGGCCGACGCCGTTGCCGCTCCAGCCAATACCGTAATGAATGTTGTCGCAGCCGGTGATGTGGTTGAACACAGGCAGGCTGTCGTAGGTGCGATCTATCGGGCCAGACCAAGAATGAGTGACCTCGACATCGGCGAGCATGGGGTAGGTGCGCCGCAGGTCGGCGGTGGTCAGGCCGATGCCCTCGGCGTCTTCACTGAACACCTTGCCCATGCGCGAACCGTAGGACAGCGCGCCGGTACCCTTGCCAAAAGCAATCCGGCCATCGGCGGTGGTGCGGTAGTAGTCGACCAGCAATTGGGAGTCAGTGATGGCTTCGGCACCGCTCCAGCCCATGCTCTGCAGGCGTTCGCCAAGAGGTTGGGTGACGACGATGGAGCTGCCGACCGGAACGAACAGCTTCGCCAGTTCCGGGATGGCGGCCGACCAGGCGTTGGTGGCCAGTACTACATTGCCTGCCGTGACCTGGCCTTTGGCGGTCACGATCTGCACCGGGCGCCCCGGGCGAATTTCGCTGACCGCGGTATTTTCATGAATCTCGACGCCGGCGTTGATCGCCACCTTGCGCATGCCGCGCACCAGCGCTGCCGGTTGCACGGTGGCATTGCTGCGCTCGAACACACCGGCCAGGTGCACATCGGAGCCGGTGCGACGAGCCACTTCCTGGCGTGACAGACGTTCGAAAGGTTCGGCACCGACGCGCTTGCAGGCTGCCAGGGTGCCGTTCCAGGCGTCGATATGCGCTTCGCAGGTGGCGGTCCATAGCCAGCCCTTTTGGGTGAAGGCCGCGTCAATCTTGTGTTGTTGGCAAAACTCGCCCAGCTCGCTGATGGCCCGCTCAGCACTCCTGGCCAGAAACAGCGCCTGCTCGGGAGGGCAAAATGCGCTGAGCGACTGGATTTTCGGCCACCACGACATCACGAAACCGCCATTGCGCCCCGAGGCGCCGCCACCGCACACGTCCTGCTCCAGCACCATGACCCTGCAATCGGGCTCGTGCTCCTTGATGGTCAACGCCGTCCACAAGCCGACGAAGCCGCCGCCGACAATGACGATATCCGCCGAATGGATGCCTTGCAGAGAAGGCGAGGGCTGCAATGAAGGCTCGGCGCACTGCATCCAGAAGCTGCGCTTCAACGGCGCTACCGCGGGGAATTTCATCGGGGTGCTCGTGCGTTGCACGGTCTGGCCCACAGTCATCGAGGTCATGGTGATCTCCAGGGCATTTGTTTTTATGCCGTCGAAGCTATCGCCAGAATTGTAAAAAAACAACAGTAATTTTTACTGAGAGAAAATATTCTCAAGATTTCTTAATTTTGCAGATTTCTCCTGTTTATCGTCATTTTCTTCCTAGCCACCTGCCCGCGAGTGGCCACAGACTTTTCGCCGATGTCCGTCCGCAACCGTACAGCCCCCATAACAATGACAAGAGAGGTTGGCGTGAACCTACAACGATTGGGCGGTAACGCCCGCTATAGCCAATGCGTCATCAGCGCCGACAGGATCGAAACCGCCGGCATCGTCGCCCGTGATGGGCACCAGGGCATTACTGCCCAGACCCACGACGTGCTGCAGCAACTGGAAGCCATTCTGGCCATGGCCCAGGTCGACAAATCCCACCTCACCCGTGTGCAGATCTGGCTCGCCGACATGGCCGACTTCGACGCCATGAACGAGGTCTACGACGCCTGGGTCGATCGCGCCAACCCGCCGGCGCGTGCCTGCGTCGGCGCGGCGCTGGCCGACAGCCGATACCGCCTGGAAATCCAGGCGTGCGCCGTCAGCTGAAGCAAAAAACAACAACAATAGATGCCCTCAGGAGGTGTCCATGCTGCATGACGTCGTTTTCCTCGACCGTGACGGCTTTGCCGAAAGTGTGCTGATCAAGGAACTGCCTTTTCCCCACCGCTGGACTGCTTATGACTACACCGCACCCGAACAGATGGTCGAACGGCTGACGGGCGCGACCATCGCCATCACCAGCGGCGTGCCGATCACGGTGCAGCAACTGGAACAGTTACCGGCGTTGCAGATGATTTCCCTGGCCATGACCGGCACCGACGTGGTCGATCTCGATTACTGCCGGCAACGCGGTATTCAGGTCAGCAACGTGCCTGGTTACGGCACCCACGCGGTGGCCGAACATGCGCTGGCGATGATTTTCGAGTTGTTGCGCAACGTCGGCCGTTATCACCAGTTGCTGATGGACGTTCGTGCGGGAAGACGTGCGCTGAACAGCACCTATTTCGACTACCCGATCCGCGACATTCGCGGCAAGGTGCTCGGCATCATCGGTCATGGTCCCATCGCTCAGCGTTTGGCAGAACTGGCTGCGCGCCTGGAGATGGACGTCTATTTCTTCGATCGTGATGGCCACTACCAGGGTGAGCGCTACCTGTCGCTGGAGCAGTTGCTGCGCCGTAGCGACGTGGTCTCGATCAATTGCCCGCTGACTGCACAAACCCGTCACATGATCGGCCGTGAGCAGTTCAGCTGGATGAAGCATGACGCGGTGCTGATCAACACCGCACGCGGCGCCGTGATCAACGAGCCCGATCTGATCCATGCCCTGGAAACCGGGCAGATTGGTGGCGCGGCGCTTGATGTGCTGAGCAACGAGCCGATCACCCTCGACGAACCGTTGCTGCAGCTGGCCGCCAGCCACAACCTGATTCTCAATCCACACATCGCCTGGAGCAGTGCCGAGGCCACCCAAGGGCTGATGGATTCAGCGTTGGACAACGTTAGCGCATTCGTTTCGCACGCATCCTGATCACCGATCCCCCCAATAAAAACAACAAGAGGTAGGTCATGCAAAACGTCGACATAGCCAGTACCCGTTCGTTCGATGAATCTCCCGTTCGGCCCCTGCACATCAAGGCGGCCATCGGTGGTGTCGGTGGCCAGTTCTGTGACGGCTACGTGCTCGGCATCATCGGTATCGCCATCAGTCTGGCGACCACGCCGCTGGGCCTGGATGCACTGTCGCTGGGCCTGCTCGGCGGCGCCGCGCTGATCGGCCTGTTCCTCGGCAGCCTGCTGACCGGGCCGATCGCCGACCGCTTTGGCCGCAAGCACATCTACCGTTGGAACATGGCGCTGTTTTGCGTTGTCTCCGTGGCGCAGTTCTTCGCCCAGAACGCCGAACAACTTCTGGTGCTACGCCTGCTGCTCGGGTTTGCCCTGGGTTCGGATTTCGTTGTCGGCGTATCGCTGGTCGCAGAATTGGTGCCGCGGCGTTTCCGCGGGCCGTTGCTGGCGCTGATGGCCGTGGCCTGGACCCTCGGCTTCACCGTGTCCTACATCATCGGCTACGTCATGCAATCCATGGGCGACGATGCCTGGCGCTGGATCCTGTTCAGCAGCGCGGTGCCTTCGCTGTTGGTGCTGCTGGTGCGTCAAGGCACGCCGGAGTCACCGTTGTGGTTGATGAAAAAAGGCCGCGAGCGGGAAGCGCGCGAGGTGATCGAGCGCCTCGGTGGTGGTGAGTTGCCGACGGTCGAGAAGGGCGTGGCGAAAGCCTCCTGGAGCCAGTTGTTCAGCCGCCAGCATCGGCGCAACACCCTGGTCGGCGCGGTGTTCTACACCTGCCAGGTGATCCCTTACTTCGCCATGAGCACCTTCATCCCGCGCATATTTTCAGCGCTGAAGGTCGAAGACAGTTACACCGGCGGCCTGGTCTACAACATCTTCCTGCTGGCCGGTTCGGTTGTCGGTCTGATGCTGATCAACCTGCTGACGCGCCGGGCGTTCCTGATCGGCACCTTTACCATCAACGCCATCGCGCTGTTCGTGCTGGCAACCTGGAGCGGAATGCCGGCGGTCTATGTGGTTGGGGTGTTCGCCGTGTTCGCTTTTGTCATGGCCGGCTCCGGGGTGCTGGAGTTTGCCTACACATCCGAGTTGTTCCCCACCGAGTTGCGTGCATCCGGTGTTGGCCTGTCGGTGGCGGCCAGCCGCATCGGCGCAGCGTCCTGCACCTTCCTGTTGCCGGTGGTGATGGAGCGTTTCGGTACGTCGGTGGCCATTGGTACCTGTGTGGCCGCTTTGGTCATCGGTGCGGTGGTCTGTCTGCTCTGGGCGCCGGAAACCAACCCGCGCTACGTACGCTGACTTACGGCTTTACCAGCCGTTCGGCTTGATGGCGGATCTTGCGAAACAGGTGCGGCGTCTCGCCATAGAACTTGCGAAATTGCTGGATGAAGTGCGAAGCGTCGGAAAAACCCGTGGCGTAGGCAATCTGCGTCACGTGCAGGCTGGTGTCGCTGAGCAGCTTGCGCGCCTGCTGCAAGCGCAGTTTGCGCCAGTACTGGGCGGGTGGCTGGTCGGTGTTGAGCAGAAATGCGCGATGCAACTGGCGTTCACTGCAATCCAGGCTGATGGCCAGCTCTTTGAGCGTGCAGTGGCTGTCCAGATGCTTGCGCATGTAGTCGATGGCGCGCTGCACCAGCGGGTCCTGGTAGACATGGGCGACTTCGGAGCTAGTGCTGCGCTGGACTTCATCGTCATCCACCAGCAAGTACTCCAGGCCTTTCTGCGCCCGGCGTTTGCCGCAATGACGGCTGATGATCTCTGCCGCCAGTTCGAACGCCGTACCGCCCGGGCAGGTGAAGATGCCGTTGTCTTCCACGTAGGCCTTGTCGACGACGATCTGGGTCTCGGGGAACAGTGCCGCAAACTCATCCCGCACCGTGAAGTGCACCGCGCAGCGCCGGCCTTTGAGCACACCCGCCAGGCCCAGGGTGAAATAGGACGCACACAGCGCGATGATCGGTACCTTGCGCTGGTGCAGTCGATGGATGTAGTCGAGCAGTGCGGGGGCAGGGTTCATGACCCCGGATAACAGCCCACCGGCGAGCACCACATAGTCGTAGTGGGCATCCGGGTCCAGGCGTTTGGTCGGGGCGATGGGCAGGCCACAGCTGGCGCTGACCGGCTCGCCGCTGACACTCAGCCAGTCCCATTGGCAGAGGATCTGGCGGCTGTCGAACGAGCGGTCCGCAGCAAAGCGCAAGGAGTCGACGAAACCGGCCACCGGCGTCAGAGTGAACTGATCGATGAGCACGAAGGCAACCCGCAGGTCGGGCTTGAGGTGCTCGGTCGGGGTATCGTGCGGGGCTTCGAAATGGCTCTGGGTTTTCACGGTACTGCTCAGGCTATGCAGGACGAAAACGATCCTACCCCGAGCCTTTGAACAAGTACATCGTCGGCCTTTTTCCGGCGCTGTCCTGAGCTGTCCGTGGGCAGAGTCCGGCACTGCTGATCTGCATCAAGTACCCCTGATGCTCAGCGCGCAAAATTGGCCTCCACCTCAGCAACAACGCCGGGAGGACGCTATGGGGTCATTGCAAGCGCAAACGCGCAGCACCACCAGCAGCACCGAACAGCCTTGGTACCGCAAAAGCGCAGCACAAACCATGGCCGACCTGCAAAGCAGCGTGACCGGTCTGGCCCCTGAAGAGGCCAGGGCGCGACTACAGCGTCTGGGGCCCAATGCGCTACCCGCCAAAGCCGTCGAGCCGATCTGGTTGCGGTTTGCCCGGCACTTCAACGATGTGCTCATCTACATTCTGCTGGCGGCCGCCCTGGCCACGGCGTTGATGGGGCACTGGACCGATACCCTGGTGATCATCACGGTGGCGCTGATCAACGCCGCTATTGGTTTCTTTCAGGAGAACAAGGCCGAGAAGTCCCTGGCTGCTTTGCGCGGGATGCTCAGCAGCAGCGCGCGCGTCGTGCGCAATGGCCAGAAGCTGGAAATCGATGCCAGCGAGCTGGTGCCGGGCGACATTGTGGTGTTGCGCCCCGGTGACAAGATTCCTGCCGATGTGCGCCTGTTCGAAGTGCACCAGCTGCAGGTGGAAGAGTCGATGCTCACCGGTGAGTCACTCACCGTTGCCAAGCAGACCGAAGCACTGGACCACGAGGCGCAACTGGCGGACCGGAGCAATCTGGCCTTTTCCGGTACCAGCGTCAGCGCCGGTAATGCCAAGGGTGTAGTGATCGAGACGGGCACCGCCACTGAACTGGGCAAGATCAACCACATGATCGCCACGGTGGACGAGACCGAGACGCCCTTGCTGCGCCAGATCGCACACCTGGGCAAGCGTATCTTCCAGCTGATCGTCGGCATGATGGTCTTGCTGTTCATCATCGGTTTCTTCTGGCACGACTATCCGCTGGGCGAACTGTCGCTGTCGCTGATCAGCCTGGCGGTGGCGGCGGTACCGGAGGGGCTGCCGGCGATTGTGTCGATCATTCTCTCGCTCGGTGTGCAGCGCATGGCGCGCAACAAGGCGATCATCCGCAAGTTGCCGACAGTGGAAACCCTGGGCGCGATGAACGTGATCTGCTCAGACAAGACCGGCACCCTGACCATGAACGAGATGACGGTGAAACACGTGCTGACCGCCAACAAATTCTACGGTGTGGGCGGGGAAAGCTACGAACCCCGGGGGCGCATCACCCTGGCCGGCGCGACCGAAGCGCTGGACTGGGCTGCGCACCCGAACCTGGCAGCCTTCATCCGCGCCGTCGATATCTGTAATGACAGCAGTCTGCAACGCGATGAAGAAGGGCGTTGGACGGTGATCGGCGGGCCTACCGAAGGTGCGCTCAAGGTGCTCGCGCGCAAGGCCGACCTGGCGCCGGTGGAGGTACGGCGCCTGGGCAAGATTCCGTTCGATTCGGCTTATAAGTACATGGCGCGACGCTGCGATGTGGAGGGCGAAAGCCTGATCTACCTGAAAGGCGCCCCTGATGTATTGTTGAACATGTGTGAGCAGCAACTGGGCGCGGACGGCCCCGAGCCGCTGGATCGTGGGTACTGGGAGCGCGAGATGGGCCACATCGCCGAGCACGGCCTGCGCATGCTGGCGGCGGCTTATCGGCCGGTCAGTGGCACGGGTGGCGAAATTGATCACGCGGACCTGCGTCAGGGCATGGTGTTCCTGGGTGTGGCCGGGCTGATGGACCCACCGCGGCCCGAGGCGATCGAGGCCATCGCCATGTGCAAGCAGGCAGGCATTCAGGTCAAGATGATCACCGGCGACCACCCGGACACGGCCGTCGCCATCGCGCGCATGCTGGGCATGGGCAACGACTTGCGGGCCATGACCGGCAAAGAGCTGGAGCAGACCGACGACACCGCGCTGAAGGCGCTGGCCATGCACTATTCGGTGTTCGCCCGTACCAGCCCGGAGCACAAGTTGCGCCTGGTACGTGCGCTTCAGGCCAACGGCCAGGTGGTGGGCATGACCGGTGACGGCGTCAACGACGCCCCGGCGCTGAAGCAGGCCGACGTCGGCATCGCCATGGGCATCAAGGGCACCGAGGTGACCAAGGAAGCGGCCGACATGGTGCTCACCGACGACAACTTCTCGACCATCGCCAATGCCGTGCGCGAAGGGCGCCGGGTCTACGACAACCTGAAAAAAACCGTGCTGTTCATCCTGCCGACCAACATGGCCCAGGGGCTGTTGATCGTCATGGCGTTGCTGGTTGGCGCGGTGGTGCCGCTGTCACCCTTGCAGATCCTGTGGATGAACATGGCTACCTCCACCACCTTGTCTTTCGCCCTGGCCTTTGAGCCCGGCGAGCCGGGGATGATGCGCCGCTCACCGAGGAAAGCCGGCGAGTCGATTCTCAACGCCTATGCGGTGTGGAGGGTATTGTTCGTGGGCTGCCTGCTGACGGCGGCGGCTTTCCTGCTGGAGGCGTGGATGGTCGCCGACGGTCAGGACACCGACCATATCCGCACGATGATTCTGCATACCCTGGTCACCGCGCAGTGGGCTTATCTGTTCAACTGCCGCCTGCAGGATCAGTTCTCGTTGAACATGGCGTTACTGCGCAACGGTGCGTTGCTCACGGTCACACTTGGCTTGATCTTGCTGCAGTGCCTGATATCCTACGCGCCCTTCATGCAGACGGCGTTCCATACCGTGCCACTGTCATTCAGTAACTGGATGCTGGCATTGGGTATTGGCGTACTGGTTTTCTTCGCAGTCGAACTCGAGAAACTGGTGGTGCGCCGTTGGAAGGCGAGCAACAGAACATAGCCATTTTTTGCACACCCTGTTGTTGCAGGGTGTGCAGCCGCTTCAGGATTTTTTTCCTGCTGCCGGGCAAACGTCCTACGACCTGTAGAAATGGGTCTAAAGTCTTTGCTGCAGGCCCGTTCATTATTTAACCCCAGCACCCTCGGGCAGACCGAGGCGTGTGCGGCACGTATTTTTTTGTAAAACGCGCGCCCGACTGATTGGACTCTAGTTACCATGCCCTCATGGAGGTGGCCATTGCATGCGTCGACACCGGTACTACCCGGTCTTCCCGACAGACAAGCCGAAATGCGCACCGGTGGACTGTACTGGCTGGCTTGCGAGTCCCCGGATACTGCCGACAGGTTGTGCACGCAACTACTGACCAGCTTGCCATCGTCGGCGCGGGCATTGCTGGTGAATGCCGCCGGCGCTTCACACGATCTGGTCAAGGCGATTCCCGCTGAACGCGGACCAGGGCACCTGACCCTGTTTGACCTGCCGAGCATGTCTCCCAACCGTATGATCCAGGCCCTGCGCCAGGATGTACCGCGAGTGCGTGGCGGCGAACAGGCACTGTGGCTGATACGCGTGCCGCACAAGGGCTGGGACGAACTGGTGGCGCAATCCCTGGCGCTGTGGTGCTCGCGGGCCCAGGACTGGCTACGCTCGGTGGGCAGCACACTGCTGGTGGTCGGCGACACGCCGCCGCCGGCGCTGGTCGACATTCTGATTCGCCACAACGACAACCTTTCCGGCCTGGCCCAGGTGTACGTGGCGCAGGGGGCACGGCATCTGCTGGTGCACTTCTGGAGTAATGAATCGGGTGTGACCGGGCTGCATGATTTTCACCTGCTCGACGAAGGCAGCGGTTTTCGCGTATCACCGCGCCCCGATGATGACGGCGCCGCGCCGATCGCCAACGATCAGCGTCAGGTGCTGGCACAGACCGCAGTGCTCGCCGGCGAGGCGCCACCCACGGCGCAATGGCAGCTGTTCGACGACCCCTACGCGTTGTTGGAACGGGGCATGGATGCGCAGGCGGCAACGGTAATTTTCGCCTTGAACGGCAGCGACGATGTCAACGCGCTCGCCACTCGTCTGTACCAGTTGCGCAGCCATTGCGGGCGTTCGGTAAGGCTGGTGGTGCGCGAGATGTTGCAGGGCCTGCGTCAACATGAAGAGCAGTTGCTGCTGGCCAGCGGCGCAAACCTGGTGGTACCGCACGGCACGCCATTTTTGCGCTTCCTGACCCTGGTGCGCTCCATCCAGGGGCACCGTTGGCAGCGGCCGCTGGCCGCCGAACCTTCGACTTTGCTGGCACGCCTGCAGCCGCTGCAGGTGCGCGGCAGCCTGTCGCCACGGGCCTTTGCCGCAGCAGTGAAAAAGATGACCGACAACACCGTCGGCACCGAGGTACGTCACCAGTTGCTGCGCTTGCAGCCTTTGCCGACGCTGAGTCCGAGTGTGGTACTGCAGCAGCTGCAACTGCGCCGCTATGGCGATATTGCCTGCATTGCCGGTGAGGTGCCGTACCTGTTCCTGTTCGCCTGCAGCCCGTCACTGGTAGAGGCGGCGTTGCGCAACGTGTTCCGCCTGCCTTGGCAGACCGTGCTCGGCGGATTTGAAAGTGTAGTGCCATCGCAGGTGCTGGCCATGGCGCAGTTTCAGTCCGATGCCGTGGCCGAGGTTGACGCCACGCTGCTCGACCCGGTTGATGCGCCGCCCGACGTCGAGGCCTTGCGGCCACTGCGACCACAAAGCATTTCACTGCAAGCGCTGGAGTCACGCCAATGACCTATAACGAACTGCTGTGGGTCATCGGTCTGACGGTCCTGCTGACCGTACCGCTGGCCATTGCCCTGTACCTGTTGGGAGAGCGTCTGCTGACCTGGTTCAACCGCCGCTTGCCACCGCGCCACCTCATCGCGCGGGGCGTACGAATTAATCATGATGCCGAAAAGGAGGGCGTCCATGAGTGACGCGGTCGCCACGGCGCCGGTCCTGAAATGGCCGGAGCTGGGGCTTTGGAACCTGTATTTCCTCGCCAAGTTTGTCTTGCTATGGATGGGCCTGCTGGACTTCCACGCTTTGCTGAATCTGCTGCTCGCCGCCGGCTTGCTGCTGCCTTTGCCGGGGCCATGGCTGCCGCGCTTGCGCAACGTCGTGGCGGTGCCGCTGGGCGCCGCGTTGCTCTACAAGGACACCTGGTATCCGCCGATCCGCCGGCTGTTCGAACAGTCCGAGGTGCTGGCATTCTCTGTCGACTATGTCATCGACCTGCTCGGGCGCTTCGTCAACTGGGATGTGCTCGGCGTACTTCTGGCCATCGGCCTGGCCTACCTGTTTATCGCCCCGTGGGTGCGCCTGACGCTGGTCAGCGTCGCGTTGCTGCTGTGGGTGTACCTCGCCGGCGCACTGCCTGCGATCAGTGCACCGGTGCAGTCGGTCGTACAAGAGGCGGGCACCACCCAGGGCGCCAGCAGCCCGCTGGCCGAAAGCAAGGCCATCGATGCCTGGCTGGATCAGTTCTACCGTGAGCAGGCGGGCAAGATGACCCGTTTCCCCGAGCGCAATCCTACGGCCGAGCCGTTCGACCTGTTGGTGCTCAACGTCTGCTCGCTGGCCTGGGACGATCTGGAAGATGCCGGCATGCGCGATAACGCCTTGTTCCGGCGCATGAACGTGGTGTTCGATCGCTTCAACTCGGCCACCTCGTACAGCGGCCCGGCCGCCATCCGCATGCTCCGTGCCAGTTGTGGCCAGCCGCATCACATCAAGCTCTACGAGCCGGCGAACGAGCAGTGCATGCTGTTCGACAACCTCGCCAAGCTTGGTTACAGCCCTGAGTTGATGCTCAACCACAACGGGCCGATCACCCGTAAGTACATGACCTTCCTCGCCGGTCAGCACCTGCCTGCACCGCTGATGAGCAGCGACGAGTTCCCTACCGCGCTGAAGTCTTACGACGGTGCCAACATCGCCCGCGACCATGACGTGCTGCAGGCCTGGTGGACGCACCGGGTCAAGGAAGAGAAACCGGCGGTGTCGCTGTTCTACAACACCATCACCCTGCACGACGGCAACCGCATCACCAATGCCGATGGCAGCACCCGGCGCGCGTCCTTCCAGGAGCGGGCGAAGAACTTCCTCGACGACATCGACCAGTTCATCGACAGCGTGCAGCAAAGCGGGCGGCGGGTGGTCCTTGTGTTGGTGCCGGAGCATGGCGCGGCCGTGCACGGTGACCGCATGCAGATTTCCGGTATGCGCGAGATTCCTTCGCGCTCGATCACCCACGTACCGGCGGCGATCAAGCTGATCAACATGGGCGAGAACGACCAGCAGGGGCCGCTGCACGTGACCACGCCGGCCAGCTACCTGGCAGTCTCCGAGCTGATTGCCCGGCTGTATGCGCAGCAGGGCGGTGCACTCGACCTGGCGGCGCTGATTCACGATCTGCCGACTACACCGGCGGTTTCCGAGAACTCCGATTCGGCGGTGGTCGAGTTCCAGGGCAGGCCCTATGTGCGCATCAAGGGGCAGAGCCAATGGATGCTGTACCCCGAGTGAGGATGAGAGGAGGCGATATGACTCAGGACGATCGCAAGCAGCGTAGCGATGACATTGCCCAGCTCAAACAGCGCCTGGGCGATGACAGCATGCCGTACCAGGACATCAGCCGTGAGGACGAGCTGCTGGCCGCCTGCCGGCGCTGGCCGTTGCTGGCTGAGAGCGAGGGCTGGACGACCGGCCCAGCCCAGGCACAGGCCAATCACGAGGCCCGGAACCTATGACGGTGGTTGCACTCAAGGGCATGCGTGGCGGTGTCGGCACCACCTCATTGGTGGCGGCGCTGGGTTTTGCGTTGCACAGGTTGCAGCAGCGCGTACTGATAGTGGATCTACACCCGCGCAATCTGCTGCGCCTGCACTACAACCTGGGCCTGGATTCGACCCAGGGCTGGGCCGCTGCCGACCAGGATGCCGAGGGCGCCTGGAGCGAAGCCTTGCTGCAAGTGGAGGAGGGGCTGTGTTTGCTGCCGTTCGGGCAACTGCACGGCGATGCACTCAGCGCGCTGGAACAGCGACAACGAAGTCAGCCACAGGAGTGGTCGCAACGCCTGCATACCCTGCAGGCGCACTTCGACTGGATACTGCTGGACATGCCCGCCACGCTGGCAGGTGGGCAGCCGACCTTACCACAGTTGCCGAAATCGGCCCTGCCCATCCGGGTGCTGGAAACCGATGCCGCCTGCCATGCTTTGCTGAGCACCGAAGGGGCGGGCGACGACCTGCTGCTGGTCAACCGTTTCGATCCGATCAGCCAGTTGCAACGCGACCTGTTGCTGCTCTGGGGTGAACGCCACCCGCAATTGATTCCGCAGGTAATCCACCGCGACGAGGCCATGGCCGGTGCCCTGGCCTGGAAAAGCCCGCTCGGCTACTACGCGCCAGATTCGCTGGCCGCCCATGATGTGGGCAGCCTGGCGACCTGGTTGCTGGCCCGGAGAGAGCCTCGCCCATGAGTCGTTATCGCGTCTATCGCCAACGCGGTGCCCGCCCGCTTACAGCGGTCGTGCTCAGCCTGGGTGCCACCCTGGCCTGGGTGTTTCTGCGCCTGGACTCGCCACAGTGGCAACGCTTGTTGCGTAACTGGCGTCAGTTCTACCCGCAGCTCGCCGAGAAACGACCGAGCCTGGGCGACCCCTTGCGTGGTCTGGTGCAGACGATCTGGTTACTGCTGCTGCGGCCTGCACGACCGGCACGGGGTGTCGATCTCAAGCGTGGCCGTGGAGTGACCTGGACGCAGCGTCTGGGCAAAGGACTGTATGCCGGCGTGCAACGGGTGCGCCTGCCGCTGGTGGGACTGATGCGCAAGCTGCCGCGGCTCATTGGCCGCAGCGATGCCCTGGCGCAGACCCAGCGCCGGATCAAGGCCAGCGGCTCACTCGGCGAGCGTGTGTTCTACTGGGTACTGGCGGTGGTCGGGATGGTCATCGCCCTGCTGTGCATCACCTCACCATTCAACCTCTACGCACAACTGGTGTTCGTCCTCACCCTGGGTGCCATGGCGATGCTCATGCGCTACATGCCCGGGCGTTTTCCGACGCTGATGATGATCATCCTGTCGATCACCATCTCTTGCCGTTACCTGTGGTGGCGCTACACCTCGACGCTGCACTGGGCCAATGATCTCGACCTGGCGCTGGGCATGATCCTGTTGCTGGCCGAAACCTATTCCTGGCTGGTACTGATCCTTAGCTTCGTGCAAAGCGTCTGGCCCCTGCGCCGACCTGTACTGGCGCTGCCGGAAGACCGCCGCCTGTGGCCAAGTGTCGACCTGGTGATTCCGACCTACAACGAAGACATCGCGGTGGTGCGCACCACGGTCATGGCCGCCCTTGGCCTGGACTGGCCGCGCGACAAACTCAAGGTGTACATCCTCGATGACGGCGCCCGCGCCTCGTTTCGCGCCTTCGCCAAGGAGGTCGGGGTGGGGTACATCGACCGTCACGACAACCGTGGCGCCAAGGCGGGTAACCTCAACCATGCGCTGGAACGTCTGACCGGCGATCTGCTGGCGGTGTTCGACTGCGACCACATCCCTGTGCGGGCGTTCCTACAGTTGACCGTCGGCTGGTTTCTCCTGGACCCGAAAATGGCCCTGGTGCAGACACCGCACCACTTCTTCTCCGCCGACCCGTTCGAGCACAACCTTGGCTCGTTCCGTCGCAAACCCAACGAAGGCGAGCTGTTCTACGGTCTGATCCAGGACGGCAACGACCTGTGGAACGCGACCTTCTTCTGCGGCTCATGCGCGGTGTTGCGCCGTGCGGCGCTGGACGATATCGGTGGCTTCGCCACTCAGACCGTCACCGAGGATGCCCACACCGCCTTGCGCCTGCACCGCGCTGGCTGGAACTCGGCGTACATGCGTATTCCGCTGGCCGCTGGCCTGGCCACCGACAGCCTGGCGGCGCACGTTCGTCAGCGTATTCGCTGGGCGCGCGGCATGGTGCAGATCTTTCGCCTGGACAACCCGTTGCTGGGCAAGGGCCTGAGCCTGTTCCAGCGCTTGTGCTACGCCAACGCCATGCTGCACTTCCTCTCGGGTTTGCCGCGGCTGGTGTTTCTCACCGCGCCATTGGCGTTTCTGTTGCTGCACGCTTACGTGATCTATGCACCGGCGGTGCTGCTGTTGCTCTACGTGCTGCCGCACATGCTGCATGCCAGCCTGGTCAACTCACGTGTCCAGGGGCCGTACCGGCAGACCTTCTGGGGAGAGGTCTACGAGTCGGTGCTGGCCTGGTACATCATGCGCCCGACCCTGGTGGCGCTGTTCTCGCCCAAGCGCGGCAACTTCGACGTGACGGTCAAAGGCGGCATGAATGAAAGCGACCGCCTCGACTGGCGCATCGCCCGGCCTTATCTGGTACTGGCCGGGCTCAACGTCGTCGGCCTGGCCTTCGCGGTGTGGCGCTTCTTCTACGGGCCGAGCAACGAGTACGGCACGGTGATCGTCAGTTCGCTGTGGGTGATCTACAACCTGCTGTTGATCGGCGCGGCCCTCGCCGTTGCCGCAGAGGTGCGTCAGGTGCGACGCTTCCAGCGTGTGCCAGTGAAGTTGCCTGCGGCCTTGCGCTTGCCCGACGGCCACCTCTATCCGGGGCTGCTGTACGACTACTCCGACGGCGGTGCCGGGATCGAACTGGAAAGCGCCCGCGAGCTGGCGCCGGACACCCCGGTGCAATTGTTGCTGGAGCGGGCAGGGCGTGAGTTCGTTTTCCCCGGCCGGGTCATGCGCAGCATCGATCGTCAGGTCGGCATCAGCCTGGCGGAGCTGACCGTACAACAACGCATCGACTACGTGCAGTGCACCTTTGCCCGCGCCGACAACTGGCTCGGCTGGGGTGACAGCCATGTACCGGATCGCCCCTTGCGCAGCTTTTTCGATGTGCTGGCCCTGGGTGCCATGGGCTACTACCGGGTCATCGAGTATGCCCCAGCCTGGGTACGCCTGCCGGCCCTGCCGATCATTGGCCTCACGCGCTGGTTGCTGAGCTTCTTCCCGCGCATGCCGCGTCCTATTCCCACTGACTCAATGAAGAGTACGACATGAAGCGTTCGTTCCTGTCTCCCTTGACCCTGGCCTTGCTGATGGCTGCTGTGGGCCTGCCGTTTTCGCTGGCTGCCGAAGAGCTGCCAGCGGTCACTCAAGCCGCACCCGAAGTGCCCCACTGGTTGCGTGCACAAACCTTTGAGAACCTCGGGCGCGGTAGCGACAGCCTGTTGATGGGCGTGCGCAACAGTGACCAGATCGAGTTCAGCCTGCGCCGCGACCGCCTGGCCAGCAGCGTCGAGCTGGAGCTAAACTTCACTCCGTCACCGGCGCTGGTGCCGCGCCTGTCGCACTTGCGGGTGTACCTCAACGACGAGCTGATGGGCGTGGTGCCGATCAGCGCCGACGATATCGGCCAGCCGCGTCAGCAGCGCATGGCCCTCGATCCGAAGCTGGTGCAGGACTTCAACCGCGTTCGCGTGGAGTTCGTCGGCCACTACACCGATATCTGCGAAGACCCGGCGCACAGCTCGCTGTGGCTGAACGTCAGCCGCAAAAGCGTGATCCGTGTCGATGAACAGGCACTGGTTACCGACAACGACCTGGCGTACTTCCCGCTGCCGTACTTTGACGCACGCGACACCGACCAGCTGAGCATTCCGATGGTTTTTGCCGGCAGTCCGGGGCTCGGCGAGCAGAAGGCTGCGGCGATTCTCGCCTCGTACTTCGGTAGCAAGGCGAAGTGGCGCATGGCGACCTTCCCGGTGCTTTACAACCAATTGCCGGCGCAGACCGGCAAACAGCCAGTGCCGAGCATCGTCTTCGCCACCAACGACCGGCGCCCGGCGTTTCTCGCCGACCCTG
The DNA here is from genome assembly GCF_049310525.1 of Pseudomonas sp. GZD-222. Taxonomy (NCBI): domain Bacteria; kingdom Pseudomonadati; phylum Pseudomonadota; class Gammaproteobacteria; order Pseudomonadales; family Pseudomonadaceae; genus Pseudomonas; species Pseudomonas sp. GZD-222. The sequence continues at coordinate 35,093 of NZ_JBMOWO010000069.1, read as the reverse complement.
AGCAGTTTCCGCCGGTCGACGGGCCGGTGATCCAGCAGATCACCCACCCGGATAACCGCTACAGCAAGGTGCTGCTGGTGCTCGGGCGCAACGAGGATGACCTGGTCAAGGCAGCTTCGGCACTGGCCGTGGGCACCGACCTGTTCCGTGGTTCGCGGGTGGCGGTGGAGGCGGTTGAGGAACTCAAGCCGCGTGTACCCTACGATGCGCCGAACTGGGTGCGCACCGACCGTCCGGTGCGTTTCGCCGAACTGCTCGACTATCCGGGGCAGTTGCAGGTCAATGGCCTGCGCCCGCAACCGATCGAGCTGTCGCTGAACCTGCCGCCTGACCTGTTCGTCTGGCGCAATCAGGGGGTGGCGGTGCAAACCCTGTACCGCTACACGCCACCGGTGGTCACCGATGAATCACGCTTGACCATCCGACTCAACGACCATTTTGTCGGCAGCATTCCATTGCCCGGTTCCGATGGCATGGGCGCCGCCTTGCAGGAACTGCGCACCCGGGTGTTCTCTGCCGATAGCTCGACGCTGACCGACAAGACCCTGGTGCCGGCAGCGAAGATCGAAGACCGTAACAAACTGCGCTACGACTTCAGCTTCGCCAGCAAGGTCGGCAATGCCCAGAATGGCCAGTGCCAGACCTTCCTGCCCGCGGATGTGCAGGCGGCCATCGATGAGAACTCGACCATCGATCTGTCGGGTTACTACCACTACATCGCCATGCCCGACCTGCGCGCGTTCTCGCGCAGCGCCTTCCCGTTCAGCCGCATGGCGGACCTGTCGCAGACCTTGCTGCTGATGCCGGGCAAACCGAACGAACTGCAACTGGGCACCATGCTTGATCTGGTTGCCGGCATGGCCTCGCGTATCGGCTACCCGGCGCTCGGGCTGCAACTGGCGGATGACTGGAAAACGGCAGCCAAGGCCGACGCCGACCTGCTGGTGCTCGGCCCGCTGCCGGATGACCTGCGCGGTGGCAACGGTCGCGACCTGAACCTGCTGCTCGACCGTTCGCGTGACTGGCTGCGCCAGGCGCGTTCGCCCTGGCCGCTGGACGCCAGCAGCGTGCAGCGCCTGCGCGAAGACGTGCGCAACACGCCGGCAAGCCAGGTGGATGTGGTGGCACGGGCACCGATTGCGGCGATCACCGGCATGCAGTCGCCGTTTCACTCGCAACGCAGCATTGTCGCCCTGCTGGCCAGCGACGAGGGCGACTACCGCCTGTTGCGCCAGGCACTGACCGATCCCGGCAAGCTCAACGACCACATCGGCGGTTCGGTCAGTTTGATCCGCAGCAGCGGTGTGAGCAGCCACTATGTCGGCGAGACCTACTTCGTCGGTCGTCTGCCGTGGTGGATGATGCTCTGGGTCAAGCTCTCCTACCATCCGGTGCTGTTGGCCCTGGGCGCGGTGCTGAGCATTATCCTTTTGGGTGTTGTGGCTTGGCGCTTGCTGGCCTGGGTGGCGCGTCGCCGTCTGCTTGAGGGCAAGCAATGATTGTGTCGAAGTGGCTGCTCGGCGGCGCGCTGTGGCTGTGCGCGTCGGTCGCAGCGGCCAGTTGCTGGCCGGCCTGGGAGCAGTTCAAGAGCGAGTTGGTCAGCCCCGACGGGCGGGTGATCGACCCGGCCCAAGGGCGCATCACCACCTCGGAAGGGCAGACGTACGGGCTGTTCTTCGCCCTGGTGGCGAACGATCACGAGCGCTTCAAACAACTGCTCAACTGGACCGAGAACAACCTCGCCGGTGGCAACCTGAGCAAGCAGTTGCCGGCATGGAAGTGGGGGCAGGATGAAAAAGGCAGCTGGCGCGTGCTCGACAGCAACAACGCCAGCGATGCCGACCTGTGGCTGGCCTACAGCCTGCTGGAAGCCGGGCGCTTGTGGGCGGTGGCCGAGTACCGCGAACTGGCCATCCACGTGCTCTGGCGCGTTGCTGCGCAGACCCTTCGCCCGCTGCCGGGCGTTGGGGTCATGTTGCTGCCGGGTGACCGCGGCTTTGTCACCGCCCAGGGCACACGGCTGAACACCAGCTACCTGCCGCCGCAGGTGCTCGAGCGCTTTGCCGAGCTGGCGCCGCTGTGGGAGGAGTTGGCACGTAACGGTCGCAAACTGCTGCTCGACAGCGCCCCCAAGGGCCTGGCACCCGACTGGTTGGCCGTGCGTGATAACGGCAGCCTGGGCAGCGATCCGGTCAATGGTGCCAAGGGCAGCTACGATGCCATCCGCGTCTACCTGTGGCTGGGCATGCTCGATCCGGCCGCCAGTGGCCGTCAGGCGCTGCTCGAACGCTACCGACCGATGGTGGCCTTGACCGTGAAAGGGGGTGTACCGCCGGAAACCGTCAACGTCGACAACGGTGAGGGCAGTGGCCAGGGGCCGGTGGGCTTTTCCGCCGCCTTGCTGCCGATGCTCGCGGCTTTGAAGGAGCAGGGCGCTCTGCAACAGCAGCGCCAGCACTTGCAGCAGTCGCCGGCGAGTGGTTACTACAACCGGGTGCTGAGCCTGTTCGGCCAGGGATGGGATGAACGTCGATATCGATTCGACGCTAAAGGAAGACTGGTTCCAGGCTGGGAAAAAGCGCAATGCGAAAACTGACCACATTGCTATGCCTGAGCGCTGTACCGCTGACGCTGCTGGCCCAGCCAGCCGACCGTGGCGAACAGCGCGAATGGCTGATGCAGCAGATCCGCCTGGGCGAAGCAACGCACCGCGAGAGCCTGGTGGAAGACTCCCTGGCGCGCCTGCGCCTGCTGGAGCCGAACAACCTCGACGCGCTGGCGGCATCGATCCGCCAGGCCGTGCGTACCCATGAACTCGACCGTGCCCGGCAACTGTACAGCGACTTGCATCGCCTGGCGCCGGACAGCCCGCAGGACCGGCAGATGGCCCGCCTGCTGGAAATGAACACGGGCGAGGGCGAGCAGACCCTGCAGCAGATCCGCCTGCTGGCCACGGCCGGGCGCTTCGACGAGGCGCTGTCGCGTTATGAAGCGGCCTTTGGCAAGGGCGAACCACCGAGCCTGGAACTGGCGCTTGAGTACTGGCGCATTCGCAGTCGCTTACCCGATCAGTTGCCGACCACCATCGATCACCTCTATGCCCTGGACAAGCAATACCAGGGCAGCCCCGAGCTGCAGCAGTTTCTTGCCGAACAGTTGTTCCGCGCCAAGCGTAACGACGAGGCCCTGGCCGTGGTCAAGCGCATGGCCGGCGAAAGCCAGTCGCGCAATCTCGCGGCCGGGCTGGAGTTCGCCTACCTGAGCAAGCAGCCGATCAGCGATGCCAGCGTTATGGCCTGGGAGACGTTTTTGCAACGTTACCCGGGGGATTCTCACGAGGCACAAGTACAGGAACTGCTGGGCCGCCAACAACAGCTCACCGGTGATCCGGCCTGGCGTGCCGGCCAACTGGGCATCCGCATGCTGGTCGAGAAGCGCACCCCGGCGGTCGCCGAGCGCAACCTGCGCAAAGCCCTGGCCGTGTATCCGAAGGACGCCACCCTAAAGGGCTATCTGGGCCTGGCCCTTGCACGCCAAGGTCGTCGCCAGGAAGCGGTTGACTGGCTCAAGCAGGCAGTCGCCGAAGAGCAGGACACCTACATTCTGAGCAAATGGCACGAACTGCTGGCTTCCACCGAATACTGGCTGCTGATGCAGCGCGGCCGCCAGGCGCTGAACGCACGCAACTACAACGTCGCTCAACAGGCTTACGAAGAGGCGGCCCGGCGCGATCCCAAGGAGCCCCTGGCCTTGCTTGGCCTGGGCAATGTGGCGATGGCGCGCAACCAGTTGCCGCGTGCCGAGCAGTATTTCCTGCAGGCGTCGCGCCTGCAGCCGGGTAACGAAAACACCGTGCGGGCCTTGTCACGGCTCTATCAGGCGCAATCCCCGGCGCGTCATTCACGCTACGTTGCCAGCCTGCCGGCGAAACAGCGGCAATGGGCTGCCACGTCTGGCGCAGGGCAGTCGGGCACGGGTTCACAACTTGAGTTGTTGCGCGGGCAAGCCCGGCAGTCGTTGGAGCGTGAAGACTGGGCCACTGCCGAGCGTCAGTTGACCGAGGCACGCCAGCTTGCGGTCAATGACCCCTGGCTGGCAGCCGACCTGGCCCGTGCCTTGCGCATGCAGGGCAAGGGCAGCCAGGCCGATGCGGTGTTCGCCGATCTGCTCTCACGCCAGGGCCAGGAGCCGACGGCACGTTTCGCCCATGGTTTGTACCTGGAGTCCGACGGGCGCAGTCAGGCCGGGCTGGACACCCTGGCTCAGGTACCCGCAACGCGCTGGAACGACGGCATGCAGGCCTTGCACCAGCGCTTGCAGCGCCAGGTGGTAGTGGATCGCTCCCGCGCATTGGCCGACAGCGGCGACATCGCCGACGCCATGACCGAGCTCGAAGGCCAACTGGCGGGCAATCAGCCGGTCGCGCAACAGCTGGGCGACTTGCAGCAACTGGCCGGCTGGGCGCGGCAGTCCGGCAATCTGAATGCCGCTGACGGCTACTACACGCGGATACTGGCCTTGCAGCCAGGCGATACCCAGGCGCGCCTGGGGCATATTGAAGTGATGATCGAGCGTGGCGAGCTGACGGCCGCGCGCCAGGCGCTGCAGCAGAATGACCTGCAGATCCCTGAAGAACGCATCGATGATCGTCGACGCCTGGGTAATGCCTGGGCGGCCGTGGGTGAGCGTGGTAAAGCGCGGGTATTGCTGGCCGACGTGGCCCGGCGCAAGACCACCCCGGACGCTTTGCTGTACCGCGATCTGGCGCGCATGGTGCCGCGCGAACAGGCCGACCAGACGCTGGATTATTACGCCATGGCCATGCGTGATGCCGAGTTGCTGAGTGCCGAACAGGTCAGCCCGCGTGACGACATTGCCCTGACCCGGGCCAGCCGCGCCAAGGAGGAGGATGACTGGCTGCGACAAAGCCTGCGCAGCGACGTCGATAAGCTCTATCAGTGGCAGAGCCCGACCGTGACCGTGCAGCAGGACTACGGCTGGCGCGACAACGACGGTGCCAAAGGTATTTCCGACCTGACTACCTCGACCACCATGGTCCACGCGCAGATGCCGGTTGGTGATGGCCTGGGCTTTGCCCGTGTCGAGCAGGTATCTCTGCGTGCAGCCAGCTTCGATACCGACGCCAACGACCAGCACCACGAAGCCTTCGGCAGTTGCTCGTTCCGTGGGCGCAATGCGGCCGGTGCGATTCCCAGCGGTTGCCCCGGTGGCACGGAAACCGCCGATGGCGTCACCCTGGCCGCAGGCTGGCAGGGCGAGGGTATCAGCGCCGACATCGGCACCTCACCGATGGGCTTTGAAGTGCAGAACCTGTTGGGCGGCGTCACCTTCGATGGCAAGAGCCACGGCATCGGCTGGTCGCTGACCGGTTCGCGGCGGCCGATGAACAACTCGTTGCTGTCGTACGCTGGTGCCAAGGATCCGCGCACCGACATCAGCTGGGGCGGGGTGACGGCCACCGGGCTGACGCTCGGCCTGAGCCGTGACCGCGGCCTGGATGATGGCGTGTGGGCGAGCCTGGGTTACCACTGGCTGCAAGGCAAGAACGTCGAAGACAACAAACGCTGGCGGGCCATGGGCGGTTACTACTACCGGTTGATCAACCGCGTCGACGAAGAGCTGCGCATCGGTGCCACGGCCATGACCTGGCACTACGACCGCAACCTCAGTGGCTACACCCTGGGGCAGGGCGGCTACTATAGCCCGCAGCGCTACCTGTCGTTCGGTGTACCGGTCAGCTACGCCTGGCGCAATCCCGACTGGTCGGTGTACCTGGAAGGCTCGGTGGGCTATTCCTGGGCGCGCAGCGATGATGAACGTACGTTCCCGCTGTCATCGGTGAACGACGACATCGTCAACCAGTATGGCCCGCTGCTGAGCAGCAACATCAATGAAGTGCGTAGCGGCGATGACAACAAAGGTCTCGGCTACCTGGCCCAGGCCCTGGTCGAGCGGCGCCTGGATGATCACTGGGTGCTGGGTGGCGGTTTCACCCTGCAACGCAGCGAAGACTACTCACCGAATCGGGCGCTGATTTACCTGCGCTACAGCTTCGACCCGTGGCAGGGCAACCTGCCGTTGCCGGTGAATCCGCTCAAGCCTTATGCCGAGTATCGTTGAAACCGATAGAACAGGAGTGTGCACCGTGAGCGAAGAGACAAAGGTCAAAGGCCCCGCCTCGTACTTTCCTTCGATTGAAAAAAAGTACGGACAGCCAATCAGTCATTGGCTGGAACTACTGAAAACCGTCAGCGGCAAGAAGCATATGGAGATGGTGGCCTGGCTGAAAGCTGAACACGGTTTGGGGCATGGGCATGCCAATGCGTTGGTTGCGCATTTTCTGGCTGCCGGCAACAGCAAGTAACCGCCAGTAGGAGCGGGCTTGCCCCGCGATGCGATATGCCTGGCAAATCGCATCGCGGGGCCAACCGAGCCGTCGCGCTGCCGCTCACACAAACTAACGCACGGTTTTCGGTGCCATCTGCGGAATGTCACATCGTTCTCAGACACCTCCTACTTGATTAAACGCCGCGTTTTTGACACCCCCTATTTATCTCTCTACCGTTTGCTCTCCTCAGCACCAAGGAAGTGTCAGGGAGACAGCGAATGTTTCTATGGAACAGCGTGCCCTCGTGGTTCGAGATAGAAAACCGGGTAACCCAGGATATGGGCTATCAAGGTGGAGGTCGATTTCGCACTCACCTCAATGAATTTGTCCCCAGCATCGGCCTTAACATTCGCCGCGTCGAAAGTGTCAGAACTGCATTCAATCGAGCGCAGTGGCAAGCCGCTCAAACATTAAGACAACGTTTTTCCGAGCTCGACATTGCCAGCATCCTGACTGAGTTGCTGGATGTGGTCTCGCAGATGGCAATGATTGTGGTCGGCAGTGTCGTGACCGGTGGTGCCCATTGGCGCGGGTGTAGGTCTTTTTGCTGGCGGTGCGGGTTCCGTTCCCCTAGGTGCGGCCGGCGCTGCCATGGGTTTGCAAGTCAGTACCTGGATATTGGGAATGCTCGGGCTGGTTTCGGTTGCCGAGTTTTTCGTCGAGGGCCTGCCACGTATTGGCGAGTACTACCTGGACGGAATCAACATCGCGTGGAACGGGCCTCGTGGTGATGATGGCTTGAATCCGTTCAGTCAGGACGACCCTTTTGCTGCGCAAAGCGCTGCCCACCACATAGCACGCGGGCACGAGGAAGTTGTGGTGCTGTTACTGGGTGCCATTGTTGCTTACCTCATCCGGGGCCGGGGTAATGCCCATATTCTTGCCCAGGACATGCAGGCAAGTCCCAAGGGTGCACGCTTGGGGCAGTGGATGCTCAAACACGAAGACGCGCTGAAAAAACGTCCGGATCTGCAACCCCCAACACCCAGGAAAGGTGAAATTGGTCCGCAGGAACCGGCAGCCCCCGCACATCGCCAGGCACAATCGCCAGCCCGCAATAAACCGGTGGGCATGCCAGAGCATAAAGTGCCATGCTTCAACGCAAGCAACATGCCCACCAGCAGGATTGCGGAGTTCGATCGGCAGCTGGCAGGTCAACAGAAGGGGCTTAATGAGCTGACCGTGGATGAGTACCTGAAGGGGCGGGATGCGTTTACGGCGAAGGCGGTGGTGAGGAATCCAAGGACCGCTACGAATGCACGCGAAGCGCTCCGGAGTGAGCTTGAAGATAAGTTTTACGATCAGCTTATACTGGATGGTGCTGCTCCAGAACATGCAGAAACTTTATCGAAAGGAATGGCGTCGAAGAAAATGGCTGCGTTAGCTGCTTTGCATAATCCTGATTTGTTTGCAGGAGGGAAGGATATCATCAGTGATTTCGGCGATAGGCGTGTGAACTCAAGTATTGGTCCTCAGTGGCCAAGCCGCATAGGTGGCCTAGATGCTGCGGCTAGAGATGTACCAGAAGTCATGCGAGCTACTACAAAGGTCAGTGCTAAACTTGAAAGGTGTAAATAGGGGTTGGCTATGGATGAGCATTTTAATTTTTTCCTAAAGAAATTTTCTCCTGCTTTTGATCGCCGGGAAGTACCTGGTTCCAGTATTGCTCGTTATGAGAGAAAACTACCCGAGCAGCTTCTTGAGTATTGGCGTGAGTATGGATGGAGTGGTTACGCGGAGGGGCTGTTTTGGGTCGTCAACCCGCAAGAGTATGAGGGCGTACTGGAGTCTTGGCTAGCGGGTACGGAATTTTCCCGGAGAGAGAATTACTACGTCATCGCGCGTAGTGCTTTCGGTAAACTCTATGTGTGGGGGGAGAAGAGTGGTTGGTGCCTGACTATTTCGTCGCATGCTGCGCGTTATTCTTCTCGTGTCTCAAAATTTTCAGGTGATAAGCTGAATTTTGGGGTGAGTGTATTTTTTTCATTCGTCAGACCCGATCACAACGATTTAGATGGTTTATTTAAGTCTGCCGTGGAAAAATTTGGTCCGCTTAAGCACGATGAGATGTATGGATTTGTACCGGCTTTAGCACTCGGCGGGGCAATGGAGTTGAGGAATCTGCAGAAAGTCAAAACTATTGAACATCTGGAGTTTTTATCCCAGCTATCACCCCTTCAGGATTGGGGGTTTCCGGAGTTTTGAAGCGCGCGCCTCATTTTAAAATGTAAATAGGAGGTGGCGATGGATGAAGATTATGCGTTTTTCAACGTTTCTCTACCCGTGAGTCCATATTTGCCGGTGACAGGCTCGACTTCGGAGTAAGGGTGTTTTTCTCATCTCAGGAAGCTGAGTACAACGATTTGGAAGGGCTTTTCAGACCTGCTTTAGAGAATCTTGGAAAGCTTCGAAGTGATGAGATGTATGGGTTTGTACCAGCTTTAGCGCTCGGCGGGCCAATGGAGTTGAAGAATCTGCAGAAAGTAAAAACTATTGAACATCTGGAGTTTTTATCCCAACTATCACCCCTGCAGGATTGGGCGTTTCCGGAGTTTTGAGGGGGCAAGCCCCCTTCAGCGATCTTCACCCTTGGCGAAGTGGGTACGGGTCTTGGGCGGGCTTGGGCAACTGCGCTAGAAATGCAGCAATCTGGCGGGCACCGCGCAAATGGACGACGGGAACCTGCGGGCCAACGGCCAGTCGCATCGCCTCGATAGAGGGGCGGTAATCATGATCGAAGGTCCACACGAAGTTGAGAAAGGTCAGGAATGCCCGGTCGAGTTTCTCGCTGCAGCCGGCCGGCATATCGGCGCGTGGCCGGTTCAGCAGACTGCGCATGATCACCCGCCTGAAACAGGTAGTGCGCGGGGTATCCAGCCAGATAACCAGTTGCGCACGGGGCAGTCGCAAGTCAAAGGTTCGCCGAGAGTAGTTGCCCTCACAGATCCACGCGTCTGATGCCACTGCCTGTCTGACCCGTGTGCGGAATTGCTCGGCGTCGGGTTCAACCCAGCCGGGTTCCCAGAACAGTTTGTCTAGGTGCACCACGGGCACGTCCAGGTGCTTGCCCAGGGTTCGGGCAAGGGTGGATTTTCCGCTTCCGGCGTTGCCCAGAATCACGATGCGTTGCATGGGGAAGTCCTTTTCGCAAAACCGACAATTGTGCAGGTTTTCCGAGAGCAACAACAGACCCGGTGAGAGCGGGCTTTTTCCGGGTACAAACCGGGGACATCGTTTGCAGGCAACAGTGGTTGTTGCCCAGCCGTTGCGCTCAGCACTGAGCGCAACGGTCTGAGTGGGTCACTCGCCGCTGACCAACTGGCGGGCCAACTGGTTGTGGCGCTCCAATACCAGAGGCAGGTCGACGGTGGTGATGCGGCCGTCCTTGACCACCACACGGCCGTTGATCACGCTGGTGTCGACGTGGGTTGGCGTGCAGAACACCAGGGCTGCCAGCGGGTCATGAAGGGCACCGGCGTAAGCCACATGGCCAAGGTCGAAAGCGACGAAGTCTGCAATCATTCCAGGTGCCAGGGCGCCAATATCATTACGGTTGAGTACCTTGGCGCTGCCCAGCGTGGCGATCTCCAGTGCCTCGCGCGCGGTCATCGCGTCAGGGCCGAAACCGACACGCTGCAACAGCAGGGCCTGGCGTACTTCACCGATCATGCTGGCGCCATCATTGGAAGCCGAACCGTCGACACCCAGGCCCACCGGCACCCCGTGATCGCGCATCTTGCGGATCGGAGCGATCCCCGAAGCCAGGCGCATGTTCGAGCAAGGGCAGTGGGCTACCCCGGTACCGGTACGGGCGAACAGCTCAATGCCGTGCTGGTCGAGCTGTACACAATGGGCGTGCCAGACATCGTGGCCGACCCAGCCGAGGTCTTCGGCGTATTCGGCAGGGGTCATGCCGAACTTTTCGCGGCTGTAGGCGATATCGTTGACGTTTTCCGCAAGGTGCGTGTGCATCGACACCCCGTACTGGCGCGCCAGTACCGCCGCTTCGCGCATCAGGTCGCGGCTCACCGAGAAGGGCGAGCAGGGCGCTACCACCACACGCAGCATCGAGCCATGGCTGGCATCGTGGTAGTCCTCGATCAGGCGTTGGGATTCCTTGAGGATGTCGCTTTCCTTCTCCACTACCGAGTCGGGCGGCAGACCGCCCTGGCTACGGCCTACGCTCATGCTTCCGCGCGCGGCATGGAAGCGCATGCCGATTTCCTCGGCGGCATGAATGCTGTCGTCGAGTTTGCAACCATTGGGGTAGATGTAGAGATGGTCACTGGAGGTGGTGCAGCCAGAAAGTATCAGTTCAGCCATCGCTGTCTGGGTCGACACCGCGATCATTTCAGGGGTCATCCGTGCCCAGATCGGGTACAGGTTGGTCAGCCAATTGAACAACTCGCCATCCTGAGCCGCCGGCACCACGCGGGTGAGGCTCTGGTACATGTGGTGGTGGGTGTTGATCAGGCCCGGAATGACCACTTTCCCGGCCATGTCCAGTATCACGTCGGCGTGCTGCGGCAGCGTCTCACTAGGGCCGACCTGCTTGATCAGGTTGTCCTCGATGTACATGCCACCGCGTTTTATCTCGCGGCGCTCACCATCCATCGTTACCAGAAGCTCGGCGTTTTTGACCAGTAAAGTCTTGGGCATAGGTATTCCTCTCCCGCGTGGAGTTTGCGTTCAAGCAGATTCTTATTCAGACACACGTTTTGCAGTGTGAGCGAAGCCATTGCCACCAGGCGTTGCGTGAAAACGCAGCGCCGTGCCGGCTGGATCGATCAATTCAGGTGCACACGGGTGTTTTGGGCGAATGGGACAAGGGGGGGGCATCGCTTGATCGATCGCTGGACAAAGCAGCGTCAGGAGCGATGAACGACATTCGGAGATGGCGCTCGATGGGAGCAAGCTGTTGTAGGTGTTGCATGGCTGAGACCGTCGCAATACGCACCGGCGATTACCGGTGTCGTAGGCGTGAGCAAGTGTAAACAGAATTATTTATTCTTGTATACAGGAAGTGCGCTATGACGATTTCATCCCTTTAGTGAATTCCTTCATAGATAAAGGCAGCTCAGGGCCTCATCCCTCAAAATTTTTGCACCCACCCCTCACTTTTTTGAATTACCACCCCCTCGCGAATCGCCGTCAAAATCCCCCCATGCTTCACCCGTAAGCCAAAAATTCCATCTCCACGGACGGAGCCCATTAGGTATTGCCCCTCGCGATACTCAGCCCAGCCCTTTTGGCCGGGCTTTTTTTACTGCCAGGTATCTGATCTATCCATGTCTTCCCGCCGTCTGCACCACTGGTTTGAGCGGCTATTGCCGGCTCCGCTGAATATCCCTCCAAAAGAATGGCTGCGCGCAGGTGTCGGTGCGTTGCTCGGTCTGTTTCTGGCCGGTGTTGCCTGCAGTTATGCCTTTGGCAGTGCGGTAGCCCTGCACCTGCTCGGTCCTCTGGCGGCCTCGGCGGTGTTGCTGTTTGCCGTGCATTCCGGGGCGCTGGCGCAGCCTTGGCCGTTTGTCGGCAGCTACGCCTGCGCGACGGTGGTGGGACTGGTGTTGCATCACTGGTTCGGCTCGGCGCTGTGGGTCGCGGCCTTGGCACTGGGGCTGGCGTTGGTGGTGATGTGTTTACTGCGCTGTCTGCATCCACCGGGTGGTGGCGTGGCGGTAAGCGTGGTGCTGGCGGATTCGTCGCTGACGGCGCTGGGTGACAAGCTATTCGAACCGATCATGCTCAATGCCCTGGTGCTGGTGGCTGTGGCGGTGGTCTACAACCGCCTGACCGGTGTGCGCTATCCGAAGACCGCCGCGCCGCGCAAAGACCTGCACCACACGGCTGATGTAGTCGCCAGTGAGCGGGTGGGTGTCAGTGGTGCGGACCTGGACCAGGCGCTGGAGGAGCTGGGCGAGTTTGTCGATATTACCCGCGATGAACTGGAACGGATCATTCTGGCGACCGAGCAGCATGCGTTGCAGCGCAGTCTTGGCGGCATTACCGCGGCCTCGGTGATGTCGCGCGATGTGCAGCAGGCGACGCCGAGCACGACCTTGCAACAGGCCTGGCAGCAGCTATCGAGTCACCATTTGAAGGCCTTGCCGGTGCTGGATGAGGCGCGGCAACTGGTGGGCATTGTGACCCTCAGCGATCTGGTCGGGGCAGCCATGGCGCAGGGGCGTTTCAGTTGGCGCGGATTGTTTCGGCGTCGACAAGTGACGGTCGAACAGATCATGAGCCGTCCGGTGATTACCGTGCGCAGCGATGAGCCGGCGGTGGCGTTGATTCCGCTGCTCAGCGAGCAAGGGCTGCATTGTCTGCCGGTGCTGGAGGGGCAGCAGTTGGTCGGGGTGATTACCCAGACCGACTTGATCGCTGGCCTCAAGCGGCACTTGCTCAGTGCCGCTGCCCGCTCAGATCACCGGGTCCCAGCGTTGTGACCAGTCGCTGTCGCCGTCGGCCACCAGCTGGCGCAAGATCCTGAAGGCGTGTTGCAGGGCTTCGGTGTCGCGCTCGCGGGCGTGTACCAGGTAGGTGGGGTAGGTGAACTCGGGGGCTTGCGGCACGCGCTCGAAGATTCCGCTGTCCAGGTAACTCTGGACCACGCGGGTGCGAAAGTAGCCGCTGCCGCCGTTTTCGAGGATGAACTGCAGGGCCAGCGGGCCGAGGTTGAAGCTCAGGGCCGGGCGCGCGCACTCGGGCAGGGCGGCGTCGTGCTGGCGGCGGAAGGCCTGGCCCCAGTCGATGTAAATATAGGGTTCGGGTTTGTCTTTACGGCGAACGCGGATGAGCTTTTCTTCCATCAGCTGTTCGACCTGCAGGCCGGGCCCGTAGGTGGGTTGGTACACCAGCACGGCGTCGAGCACGCCCATTTCCAGCTTGCGCAGCAACGATTCGCCATCGCTGACCTCGTTGCGGATGGCATGGCTGGGCATGCTCCGGTGCAGGGCACTGACCCAGTCGAGAACCATCGGATTGCCGAGGCTCACTTCGCCACCGATATGCAGCACCTGGTGACAGCCTTCGGGTAATGGCAAGTCGCGGCGGGCGGCTTCCCAGGTTTGCACCAGCTGGTTGGCATAGACCACGAAGGCTTCGCCGTCGGCGGTGAGGCTGGCGCCGCTGCGGCTGCGGATGAACAGCTGGCAAGACAGCTGTTGCTCGAGTTTCTGCACCCGTGCGGTGATGGCGGTCTGGGTGACGTGCAGGCGCTCGGCAGCGGACACCAGGCTGCCGCTGCGAACGATTTCAAGGAAGGTGCGGGCCAGCTCGATATCCATGGGGATTGCCGGAGGGTAAAGGTTGCCCATTCTAGTGGGTTTGCACTGAATTGGGGCGGGTCAGGCAGGGTAACTCCGTGCCAGAGCCTTCGCTGGGCACTGTCTATAGTGAAGGGGTGTGTTCAGCGGGAGCCTTGCCCATGCAACTGATCAGCCGAGAACCCTGGTGGCGCACGCCGCCACAACCCGGTCAACGTGAAGAAGACCTGGAGTGGGGCTATCTGGAGATTTACAAGGATGGCCACGCGGTGTTCGTGGACCAGCGCCCGAGTGACAAGGAACTGGCCGAACGCAAGAGCTGCCGCAACTTCCCCGACGCCGAGGATTAGCTGGACAAAGGGGGGGCTCTGCACCACTTGCAGGTGCAGATTGTCGGCGACAGTAAACCTTCAGTGGGCAGTGGAGTCACACAGACAAAGCACTGTTCAACCGCCTGAGGGAGACGATCATGGCCAGAGCCATCTGGAAAGGTGCCATCAGCTTCGGTCTGGTGCATATCCCGGTGTCGTTGAATTCCGCGACCAGCAGCGACCGGGTCGACTTCGACTGGCTCGATGAGCGCAGCATGGAGCCGGTCGGCTACAAGCGGGTGAACAAGGTCACCGGCAAGGAGATTGCCCGCGAGCATATCGTCAAGGGCGTTGAGTACCAGAAGGGCCGCTACGTGGTGATCAGCGAAGAGGAGATCCGCCAGGCGCGCCCCGAGGCGACCCAGACCATCGATATTTTCTCCTTTGTCGACAGCACTGAAATCCCTCTGCAGCAGTTCGATACCCCGTACTACCTGAGCCCGGATCGCCGTGGTGGCAAGGTCTATGCCTTGCTGCGCGAGACCCTGGAGAGCACCGGCAAGGTTGCCCTGGCTAAAGTGGTGCTGCATACCCAGCAGCACCTGGCGCTGCTGCGTCCGCTCGACGACGCGCTGGTGATGATTACCCTGCGCTGGCCACAGGAGGTGCGCAGCCTGGACAGCCTGGAGCTGGACAGCAGCGTGCGTGATCCGAACCTCGACAAGCGCGAATTGCAGATGGCCAAGCGTCTGGTCGAGGACATGAGCGGCAGCTGGAGCCCGGACGAATACCGCAACGACTTCAAGGACACCATCATGACCCTGGTCGAAGAGAAGGCCAGCCAGGGCAAGATCGCTACGGTCGAGCCACTGGAGGGCGAAGGCGAGCAGAAGAGCGCCGACATCATCGACCTTACCGAACTGCTCAAACGCAGCCTGGGCGGGCGTAAGCCGGCGGCGAAAAAAGCCCCGGCGGCGAAAAAACCGGCACCCACCAGCACACCGCGGAAAAAGGCCTGATCAGTCTGCTACTGGCGTTTCATGCAGATGCCGCCAGCGCAGCGCGCCGTGGTCGTGCTCGAGCACCGCTGTCGAGCGCCGCTGCCTCTGCTTGCCCAAAGCATCCGCTTGCCACTCCCGGTAGCTGACCACTGTCATGCCCGGGCCGCTGGCAATCTGTTGTAACTCATCGATCCTGATCTGTAGTCCCGGACGCTTGCCATAGGCCTGCTGAAAAAGTTTATACAGACCTGGGTAATCAAGGCACTGGCCGAACAGGGTGATCATTGTGTAGTGCCGGCTGAAACGTGCCATCAATGGGTCGAGCTGACTGGCGGGAGTGTTACCCGACAGCCATTGTTCGATGGCGACATGGGCTTCGAGGACTTCATTGAAAGCGGGATTTGATCTAGACACGATTAATAGACTCAGGAACAACGGATTAAGCCCTGCAACGTGCAGGCCTTGGGAAGTTTTATCACCATCGGCAGCGGCAACAGGGTCAGCAGCGCGGCCACCAGGAAGGTTTGCTGGAACGCTGCGGGTGCAGGCAGCAGCTGGTTGAGTACGGCACCCAGCAGCGCTACGCCGAGGCAAAAGCTCAGCTGTCGATTGAGGTTCCACAGGGCGCTGGCCTGGCCCATTTGCTCGGGTGGTATGGTCAGGAACGCCAGGTTTTGCGCGCTGCTGCTACACAGGCTGCTGCCCAGGCCGAGGAGGGCGAAGATACTGAGCAGAGCTGCAGGGTGAGTAGCGCCCCAGGGCAGCGCCAGCCACAGCAGTGCCGTGCACTGAATGAGCATGCCGGCACTGAGCAACAGCCGTGGCCCCAGCCGGGTAAAGCGCCAGCGCACAAAGCCGATGGCGGCCAGCGCGCCGAGCGCCCACGGCAGCATCAGCGCACCGGTTACTGTCGCGCTGATTCCAAGCTGTTGTTGCAGGTACAGCGCCGCCACCAGGTTGGTACCGATAAACACCCCGGGTACGCACAGGTAAATCAGCATGGCGGTACGCAGTAACGGCTGGCCGAGCAGGCGCAGGCTCAGCAGCGGTTGAGCAGCAGGCAATGGCTGGCGTGCGGGTAACCAGGCAAGTACCAGCACCGCGGTCAGCAAGGTCAGCGGCAGCATGGCGAAAAAGATCCAGCGCCACGAGGCATGATCAACCACCACTCCGCCCAGAGCGGGTGACAAGGCCGGCACCAGTAAGCCCACCATCATCACCAACGAGGTCAGGTGACGGCGTTGGTCGGGAGGGTACAGCCGATAGGCCATGGCCTGGCCGACCGGAATCAGCAAACCGCCGCCAAGCCCCTGCAACAGCCGCCAGCCAAGCAGGCTGCCAATCGTTTCTGCACTCCCGGCCAGCGCCGAACCAAGGCCGAACAGCGTCAGCGACAACAGCAGTGTGGTGCGTTCACCCAGACGGCTGGCAAGCCAGTTGCCCAAAGGGATCACCAGGGTCAGGCCGAGCATGTACAGGTTGCTGGTCCAGCTCAGTTGCGCCACCGAAGCGTGCAGCTCTCGCCCGAGTAGCGGGTAGGCCGCATTGAGGGCAAACATGTTGAGCAGGTCCAGGGTAAAACCCAGCAAGTAGACCAGAGTGACTTTCGAGCGATAGGGCATGACGGCTTCGACGGACGGGAGAAAGGCGCAGTCTAGAGGCATGCAGCCGCTTGAATAAGGGGTGCAATAGGCGTCAAATTGGTCGAATTATTTTGACAATAGCGAACCTGCTCCATGGTCAGTCTCGACCGATTCGAATTGTTTTGCGCGGTAGTCCAGGCCGGCTCCTTCACCGGCGCTGCCGAGCGCTTGCAGCAAACCCGCGCAGCCGTCAGCTTCAACATCAAACAGCTGGAAGCCGAACTGGGCGTGACTTTGTTGACCCGAACCACGCGCCGTATCGCCCTCACCGATGCCGGTGAGCGCTTTTATCAGCGTTGCCTGCAGGTGGTTGAAGAAGCCCGCATTGCCATCGATGAAGCCCGCGCCGAGCACGGCGGCCTGCAGGGCTGTCTGCGCATTGCCTCGACGGTGGAGTACGGCGCGAAAGTGCTCGCACCGGCGCTGCAGGCCTTCTGCCGGGAACACCCGGACCTTAGCGTGCGCCTGGAAACCCACAGCGCCCAGGTCGATCTGGTGCGCGAGCGCTTCGATGTCGCTATTCGCCTCGGCCAGCCCCACGATTCCGGTTACCGGGGTGTGTGCCTGGCGACCTATGACGTGCGCCTGGTGCTGGCGCCGAGTCTGCTGGCGGCACACGGCAAGTCGGTCATCAATGCGCCGCAGCAGCTTGCCGGGCTGGTCCAACTGGTGCACAGCCGCTTCGAGCAAAACAATCGCTGGGAGCTGCTCGATGACCAGGGGCGCAGCGCGGTATACGAAGCACAAGGTGCGTCTTTGCTGGTGGCCGACAACGCATCGATTCTGCACGCTTTCGCCTTGCAGGGCGCCGGTGTGGCCTTGTTACCGGATTGGCTGGTGGCGGAAGATCTGGACAGTGGGCGGCTGATCGATGGCTTGCCCGGCTACCGCTTTCCGCGCCAGAGTGTCTACGCACTGTATCCGCCCAGCCGCCATGTGCCGCGCAAAGTGCGTAGCTGGATCGACTTCATCAAGGCATGGCTGGCTACACCGGAGCCGGACCGTCCAGGTTGTTGAGAAAATCGCCGAAGCCGCCACGCACCCGGCAATCGCGGCGAGCGCTGGTGGACACGCTGTTACGTGCGGTCCAGACAATCTGCGCACCGCGCTGTTGCAGGTCGTGGACCAGTTGCACGTCCTCATGCAGCGCCAGGGCCTTGAAGCCGCCGACGTGTTCGTAGGCGCGGGCGCAGATGCCCAGGTTGGCGCCATGGATATGGCGATGACCTTCGCAGGCCTGATAGTGGGCCAGATAGCGCTCGCGCAGCGCCGCGTCCTGGTGTGGCAACCAGTTGGCGACATGCACAGTGCCGCACACGGCATCGGCGGCGAAGGCCAGCTGACAGCGCAACCAGTTCACCGGCACACAGCTGTCGGCGTCGGTGAAGGCCAGCCAGCGCGCACCCCGTTCGAGCATCAACGCAGCGCCGGCGCGTCTGGCGTGGCCGACATTGCGGGCGCTGACCTTGAGCGCTTCCAGGCCATGCGCGCGGACAACGGCTTCACTGGCATCGTTGCAATCGTCGAGCACCACCAGTACCTGCACCTGTTCAGCCATTGACGACACTGCCCGGGCTGCCCGGCCCAACGCCCGCAGGCAGGAGGCCAGCAGTTGTTCTTCGTTATGCGCAGGCACGATCACGGCAATCATAGGCAGGGCTCGTCCAGGTCGATGGCTGAGGGTTTGACGCACCAGTACTCGAGTAGAAAGTCGGCTTCTTCATGACGCAGGCTGCGGTACAGCGGCAAGCGCCGGGCCAGCAGGTCATGCACCTGATGGCCGGTTTGCGGGCAGCCGTCGATCGGGTGCAGCCAGTGGCACAGGAGCAAGGCACCTTCGGCGCTCAGGCTGGCGTGCGCGTGTTCAAGTACTTCCAGCCACTGGGTCGGGTCCAGGTAGTAACCGATCTCGCTGAGGACGATGAGGTCGAACTCACCCGCCGGCCAGTCGCCTGGCAGGCAACCCTGTTCGACCCGAACGTGAGACCAGGGCCGCAGACGCTCGACCGCCAGTTGCACCGCCGTGGCATTGAGGTCCTGACATAGCAGGCACTCGGCGCGCTCGGCAAGCCCGGCGCTGAGTTCGCCATTGGCGCAGGCCGGTTCGAACACACGCGCGTAGTACTGGCGCGGCAGGCAGGCCAGCAGCAGCTCGCGTTTGCGTTTTTCGTACCAGCGCGTGCGCATTGCCCAGGGGTCGTCGTTGTGCGCAAAGAGTTGCTCGAAGTAGCTCGCCGGCACGCTCATGTGAACACCAGTTCGAACGGTTGCAGCCAGCGCGCCAATGCCTCGGAATCAAGCACCGGCGGTGTTTCGCCGTCTGCCTGTAGTTGGCTGGTATGTGCGGTGATGGCCTGCTGCTTGAGGGCCAGCACGGCGCGGTCGAGGAACAGCTTTTGCGCATGCGGCCAGGGCAGGCGCGGGTCGCTCGGCTGGGCCCAGTGCCAGGCCCAGACCGGTACTTCGATCAAGCGCGCGCCCACGGTTTCGCAGGCCCGGGCACAGGCACGGCCCACCGCTTCATGATCGCAGTGGCCATCCAGGCGCCAGGTTGTCAGTACCCTGTCGTTGGCGCGCAGCAACTGCACCAGGCGTTCGGCCAGCCCGCGTTCATGGTTGGCCACGGCGCTGTCAGGCAGGCCCAGGCGCAACCAGGTCAGGCGCGTCAGGTCCAGGCCCAGGCGGCGCAGGGCGTCGGCACTCTCCCGTGGACGCTGCTGGCGCAGGCGCTCACTGGTCCAATGGCGGGACTGTGGGTGGCTGGCTTCGCCGTCGCTGACCGACACCAACAGTAAGTCAGCTTCGCGGCCACGCATGCCGGCCAGCACACCGCCACAGCCGAGCACTTCGTCATCCGGGTGCGGGGCGACGACCACCAGCCGACAGGTCAGGGGCACCAGTTGTTCATGGCTGATGGCCGGCACTGCTTGCAGGGTGGGCGAGGCCTGCCACTGGGACAGCGGCGTCCCGTGACCCTTGAGCGGATTGTGTGGCTGCTGCAGGGTCATAGCTGCCAGCCTCCGTCGGGTGCTTCGGTCAATTGCCGGCCCAGTTCGGCCAGGTCGCGTTCGGCATGGCTCTGGCGCAGAAACACCGGCAGGTCGGCACTGAGGCGGGCAAAATGACTGTTGTGGCAGAAGGGCGTCGCGCCCAATGCCCGGCCGACATGGTGGAGCACAGTGTTGGCGGCGGATTCGACCTGGGCACGCAGGCGCCGCACTTCGGCTTCGCCAGGGCTGCCGGGGTGGCCGTCGATCCAGGCGGCGGTTTCCCGCAGCGCCGTTCGCGCACCGCTCAAAGCAGCGTCTACCGCGCCCAGATGAGCGAGGGCGTGGGGCTCATCACGGTTTTTGCAGTGCTCAAGTAAATAGCTGCCCAAGGCTTGCGCCGCACCGTACCAGCAGGCCGCGATACCTCCGCCGCCATGCCAGAAACCCGGGCGCGACAGGTACTGGCCACTGCTGCCGACCAGTTGCGCTGGCGTGTCGGCGAACTCGATGTCGACGCTGGCAGTGCTGGCCATGCCGACCGCCTGCCAGGCCTCATTGAAAATCCGCAGCGAAGGCTGGTTCAGCGCAACCGCCACCAGGTACGGACGCTCCTGTTCATCCCAGGCGGTGAGCAGTGCACGGTCGATCTGCAAGGCGCCTGAGCACCAGGCTTTGCGTCCCTGCAAGTGCACTTCATTACCGTCGCGGGCGACGATACGCACCCTGGCGTTCGGCGGCTCGGCAGCCCACACCCCCCAGTTACCGCTTGTCTCCACATGACTGGCACCGCACTCATGCAGGATGGCCAGGGCATCGGTATGGCCTTCGAACAGCTTGGCCAGGTTCAGGTCGACTGCGGCGATCTGCGCCAGCCCCTGCCAGCGTTGCAGGGTGCGGCCATGGCCGGGCAGCGGCAACTGATCGAGACCGTTTTCCCGGCACTGCTCCAGACAGCGCTGCAAATGGCGGTCAATGTTCAGGGCCTGGGGCCGCAGGGCGAATTCCTGCAGGAACGGTGCAGCGGGGGCAGCTGTGTTCATCGGCTCGACTCCCGGGTGGAAGGGCAGTTATGCGTGGTGCTGTTGTCCAGCCCCAGGCGCCGGCGCAGGTCCTTGCTGATGGACTGGCGTACCTGGTCATAGCCGGCCCAGGGATCCTCGCCTTCTGCCAGGCGTTCAGCGAGGTTGCGCAGGGTCCACTGGTTGGCGCCCTTGAGGGTGGTCAGCTCGTCGCGGCGAATCGGCACTGACACCGGCAAGCCTTCGCGCGCCCTGATCGAATAGGCGCATACGGTGGTTGCGCCCTTGCTGTTGCGCAGGTAGTCGATAAAAATCCGGCCGACCCGGTTCTTCGGCCCGGAGACCGCCGACAGACGCTCCGGAAACAACCCGGCCATGTGCTGGACGATGGCCTGGCTGAACGCCTTGACCTCGTCCCAGCCCGTTCGGCGGGTCAGCGGCACGACGATGTGCATGCCCTTGCCGCCACTGGTCTTGAGAAAGGCTTGCAGGCCTAGTTCGTCGAGCAGCGCCAGGGTCAGTTGGGTGGCTTCGAGCATGGCTTTCCACGGCAGTGCCGGGTCGGGGTCGAGGTCGAGGATGAAACGGTCGGGCTTGTCGAAGTCCTTGGCCGTTGCGTTCCAGGTATGCAGTTCGAGGGTGTTCATCTGCACGGCGCCGAGCAGGGTGTCGGCCTGGTCGATGATCATCAGCGCCTGGCCGGCCTCGGCTTTGTCATGGCTTTCCAGGCCGGGGATGTTCAGCTGCGCGGCATTCTTCTGGAAGAACAGCTCACCGGCTAAACCATCAGGCGCGCGCACCAGGGCCACGGGGCGGCGCTTGAGGTGCGGCAGGATCCACGGCGCGACCAGGGCGTAATACTCGGCCACCTGACGCTTGTTGATGCCGCTGCTGGCATCGACGATGCGCTCCGGGTGGGTGAGGTGCAGGGCGGGGGGGCTTGCCGGGGTTTTCACGGGTTGCTCCAGGCCGATGGCGCGGGCCGGCTTGTCGTCGCGCAGGCCATGGAACACCGAATGGCGGACCACGCCGTCGCGGGTCATCTGCGCGTAGGCCACTTCAGCCAACAGCTGCGGTTTCAGCCAGTGCACCCCCTTGGTGTCAGCGCCTTGGGGTGGCTTGCTGATCTGCGGCCTGGCCACTTCCAGCGGCGCCAGGCGCTGGTGGAGATGGCTGAGGGTGCTGCTGTTGAATCCTGTGCCTACTTTTCCAGCGTAGCGCAGCTCTCCGCTGTCCGGGTCATGCAGGGCTAGCAGCAGGGCGCCGAAGGCTGCGCGTGAGCCCTTGGGGTCGGTGAAGCCGACAATCACGAACTCCTGGCGCTGCTGGCATTTGAGCTTGATCCAGTCGCTGCTGCGGCGGTTCAGGTAAGTGCTGTCCGTACGCTTGCCGATCAAGCCTTCCATACCCATCTTGCAGGCACTGGCGAGCAGTGAATCGACCGCTTCGTCGAAGTCGGCGGAAAAGCGCAGGCGCTCGGGATCGGCTTTTTCCAGGACTGTCGCCAAAGCTGCACGCCGCTGTTGCAGGGGGCATTGGCGCAGGTCCATGCCGTTGAGGAAGGGCAGGTCGAACAGGTAGTAGATGATCTGTTCATCGCGGGCTTCATCGAAGGCATTCTGCAGGGCCTGGAAGTCGGCCACGCCGTGCTCGTTGGCCACCACCATTTCACCGTCCAGCCAGGCCGATTGCAGCTCGAGCCTGGCCAGGGCCTTGGCCTGCCTTGGTAGTTTTGCTGTCCAGTCATGGCCGTTACGGGTGAACAGGCGCACCTTACCGTGTTCAATGCGGGCCAGAATGCGGTAACCGTCGAACTTGACCTCGTAACGCCAGTCGCCCTCGGGAGGCGACTCCACCAGAGTGGCCAGTTCGGGTTTAAGGGTGGCGGGCAGGGCGGCTTTTTTTGCGCCGCTGAGGGCCTTGGTCGCGGCTTTGCTTTTACCGGCTTGCTTGGACTTGCGCTCGATCAGGGTACGCTCGCTGAGCACACTGTCGGGCTCGGCCTGGAGAACGTCATAGTCGGTTTGCGGGCGCGCCTGGGCATCGTCGGATTTGACCAGCAGCCACTGCTCTTTCTTGCCGGCCAGGTGCGTGCGAAACAGGCTCCAGATGCCCGCGAGCTTCTCGCCCTGCAGGCGAAAGCGCAGTTTGCCTTTGGCGTAGGCCTTGTGCGGGTCTTCTTCGGGAATCCATACGCCACGGTCCCAGACGATGACGTCACCGGCGCCGTAATGACCTTCGGGGATTTGCCCTTCGAAGTTGGCGTAGTCCAGCGGGTGGTCTTCGACATGCACCGCCAGGCGCCGGATCTTGGGATCTAGCGATGGTCCCTTGGGGATTGCCCAGCTCTTCAGAGTGCCGTCCAGCTCCAGGCGAAAGTCATAGTGCAGGTGGCTGGCGTCGTGTTTCTGGATGCAGTACTGCAGCGCGTGTGCGGGCTGCTTGCCACGGGCGTGCGTGCCGGCAGGTTCCGGGGTGGCGTCGAAATTGCGCTTGCGCGCGTATTCCTGCAAGGGCTTGGACATGGCAATGGCCTGCGGCTTTTGTGCATTTCCTTAGCATTGGGAAAGGCCGCAGGGGTGGGAGTTCAATCGACTTGAGCGAGCGTCCTCAGGTGCGCCTGAGCAAGCCCTGCAGGTGCTGCTTCACCGCCGGCCACTCCGGGTCGATGATGCTGAAGCGCCGGGTATCGCGCTTGCGCCCGTCCGCCATGATCCGTTCGTGACGCACGATACCTTCTTCAGTGGCGCCGATACGCAGGATCGCGGCGCGGGACTTATCGTTGAGGACATCGGTGCTGAACTGCACACGCACGCACTGCAGCGCCTCGAAGGCATGGGTAAGCAACAGATACTTGGCCTCAGTGTTGACGCCGGAGCGCTGCACCGACGCACTGAGCCAGGTGTGGCCGATCTCCAGCTTGCGGTTGTGCCGGTCGATCTTCCACAAACGCGTGGAACCGACCACCTTGCCGCTGTCGCGCAGGACAATGGCAAACGGCAGCACCGTGCCGGCCTGCTGGCCAGCCAGGGCCGTGGCGATGTACTGCTCGACCGTATCCGGACCGGGTACGTTGGTGACCTTGAGGTTCCACAGTTCGCCATCGGCGGCTGCGGCCAGCAGGTGAGGGGCGTGGTCGATATGTAATGGCTGGAGTTCGACGGTGCTACCGATCAGGGCAAGGGGCATTTGCAAAGGGTCTGTAGGCGTGAAGGGAGGGGGTGAGGCTAGCAGATACGCCGACGGGCTGAATACAGGTCCGCCATGGGCAGATCTGTATTCAGCGCTGGGGCCGGGTGTTCCAGGTCAGCCGGTTATCTGCTGCTCGCGCTTGCGCCGCGCCGTCACCGTCTCGCCGCCGACGCCCCAATTGTCGGTCGGCACTTCCTCGATCACCACGAAGGTCGAGGCCGGCGGTTTGTTCAGCACCCGAAACAGCAGTTCGGTAGTCCCTTCGATCAGCTCGCGCTTTTGCTCGGCGCTGACGCCTTCCTGGGTGACCCGGATATGTACATAAGGCATGACAGTTTTCCTCCGATTGATTACCAGACGCCGGTGGCCGAGCCACCGTCTACAGCGATAACAGTACCGGTGACAAAACGCGAGTCGCTCAGGTAAAGCACCGCATCGACCACATCCTCGGGTGTGCCGATCTGGCCGGTCGGGGCCAGGGCCTTGAGTGCCGCGCGCACCTGCGGGTCATCGCCATGCAGTGGGGTGTCGATGATCCCTGGGGCCACGGCATTGACCTGTACCTGCGCAGACGCCAGTTCCAGCGCCAGGGCGCGTACCGCCTGGTTCAGACCACCTTTGATCAGCACCGGCAGCAGCGCCGGTACCTTGGTGTTGGGCTGCAAGGCGATGGAGGCGGTAATGGCGATAATATGCCCGGCGCCGTTCTGCGACATATGTTGCGCGGCCGCCTGAGCGGGATAAACGAAGCCTTTGAGGTTGGTGTCGACGATGGCCTCGATGTCGGCCGGGGTGTAGTCGGCCACGGGTTTGGCGATAAAGATGCCGGCGTTGTTGACCAGCACGTCGACCTTGCCGAAGGCTTCGATGGCCTGGGCGAACAGCTTCTGGGCCGTTTCCGGCAGGGAGATGTCGCCCTCGACCAGCAGGAAGTTTGCCGGGTTGCCCAGTTTCGCTGCAGCCTCCTGCAACCGTGCCAGGGTCCGGGCATTGCCTACGACGTTGTCGCCGCGCTCAAGGTAGGCCTTGGCAATGGCAAAACCCAGACCGCTCGAAGCGCCGGTGACGATGACGGTTTTTTTGCTGCTCATGATCGATCTCCGAATGTTCAGACGGTGTGTCCGGTAAGTGGAGCTCACTTTAATTGGCAATTAGAGCTTGAAAAATGGTGTGCATGGAACTTGAATAGATACGTCATGTAATCAATAGAGCCGTTATGACCCGCCTTTTCAACGATATTCAACTGGGTAGCATCGAGCTGTTCTGCCTGGCGGCCGAGACCAGCAGTTTCACCGCAGCTGCGGCACAGGCGGGCGTGACGCCCGCAGCGGTAAGTCGTTCGGTTGCCCGGCTGGAGGAGCGGCTTGGGGTACGCTTGTTCGTGCGTACTACCCGCCAAGTGCGTCTGACTGAAGGTGGACGGCGCTATTTCGAGCAATGCCGCCAGGCGCTGACGCAACTGGTGGACGCCGAACGTGAGATCACCGGCGCACAGGTGGTGCCGTCGGGCTTGCTACGTATCAGCATGCCGACGCCTTATGCCCACTACCGGCTGCTGCCGCGCTTGCCGCTGTTTCGCCAGCGCTACCCGCAGGTGCGAATCGATGTGCACGTCAGCAACCGCAATATCGACTTTGCCGACGAGGGCTATGACCTGGCGATCCGCGGGCGTGAACCCGCCGACTCGAACCTGATCGCCCGGCGTCTGGAAGATGCCGAGCTGGTAGTGGTAGCGACACCCGACTACTTGCGGCGCGCCGGGACGCCTGCATCACCCCAGGATCTGCAGGATCACGAGTGTATCCAGTTCGAAATGCCCAGCAGCGGGCGCGTCAGTACCTGGTCGTTTCGCCTCGATGGCAAGCCGGTAGAAGTGGAGACCTCAGGCAGCTACACCTGCCTGGAAGATTTCCTGGCAACCGTCACCCTGGTGAAAAGCGGGGCGGGGCTGATGCAAGCCTATCGCTTCACCGTGCAGCAGGAGCTCGACAGCGGGCAGTTGGTCGAGGTGCTTGGCGATTTTGGCGGCATCTCGCGCCCCTTCATGCTCATCTATCCCCATGCCCGGCACGTGCCGTCGCGGGTCAGAGCGATGATTGATTTTCTCCTGCCTGCAGCAGAGGCAGGCCATGGGTCGGCAAGCCTGCTTTAATGAGTCAGACCTGCTTTGCCCCTGACTCACTCTCAAGAGCATGCGCCCATGGAACGTCTCACTGCCAAAGACTTCGCCCCTGAACTGCTCGAACTTTACGACTACTACGCCCATGGTCAGATCAATCGCCGCGAGTTCCTCGATCGCGCAGCGGCCTTCACCCTGGCCGGGATGACCGCCAGCACGTTGCTGGCCTCGTTGAGCCCCAACTACGCGCTGGCCGTACAAGTACCGGCGTCCGATCCGGACATTGTCGCCGAGTACATCACTTACCCGTCGCCCAAAGGCCATGGCCAGGTCCGTGGTTACTTGGTGCGCCCGGCCAAGGCCCCGGGCAAGGTGCCCGGGGTTGTGGTGGTGCATGAGAACCGCGGCCTGAATCCCTACATCGAAGACGTCGCCCGGCGCCTGGCCAAAGCCGGGTTTGTGGCGTTGGCGCCCGACGGCCTGACCTCGGTAGGGGGTTATCCGGGCGATGACGACAAGGGCCGTGCCCTGCAGGAAAAGGTCGACCCGGAAAAACTCATGAACGATTTCTTCGCCGCCATCGAATGGTTGATGAAAAACGACACCACCACGGGCAAGGTCGGTATCACCGGCTTTTGCTATGGCGGTGGCGTGGCTAACGCGGCGGCGGTGGCGTACCCGGAGCTGGCGGCGGCCGTGCCTTTTTATGGTCGTCAGGCGGATGCCAAGGACGTACCGAAGATCAAGGCGCCCTTGCTGTTGCACTACGGAGAACTGGATACCCGCATCAACGAGGGATGGCCGGCGTATGAGCAGGCGCTGAAGGCGGCCGGCAAAACCTTCGAGGCTTATTTCTACCCTGGGGCCAATCATGGCTTTCACAACGACACCACACCGCGTTACGACGAGGCTGCGGCGAAGCTGGCCTGGGAGCGAACGCTGGCGTGGTTCCGGCGCTATCTGGTGTAGCCCTGGCAGCTACACATCTGGACACAGCTGGCCATTTGCTAAGCCATTCATGATCTGCTGCCATGCCCGACTCAGACAGTCAGCCACGTCAGGAGACAGGCGATGAGAACCATGGTGGTAGGGGCCAGCAAAGGCTTGGGCAAGGCGTTGATCGAGGGATTGGGCGAGGCCGGTGATACGCTGATCGGCGTATCACGCGGCAAGCCTGAAGGGCTCAGCGCGCAACCCGCTGTGCAAGTGCAGTGGGTTGCTGCTGATCTGAGCCAGCCCCGGATCGCTGCGCAGCAACTGGAGCAAGCGGTGGCCGAGCAGGGGCTGGACACGCTGATTTACAACCTGGGGATCTGGGAAGAACGTGCCTTCAGCCCTGAGTACGACTTTCTCATGGATGACGATGAGCAGATCGAAGCTATCGTCAGTTGCAATATCACCGCGACCTTGCTGGTGATCAAGCGGCTGCTGCCGACCCTGCTGCAAAGCGCCCGACCGCGCATCATCCTCACCGGATCGACCTCGGGTCTTACCCAGAGCGGGCGTCCGGAGGTCACCTTTGGCGCCTCCAAATTCGCCTTGCGCGGCATTGCCGATGCCCTGCGCGAGGGCTATCGCCAGCAGCACCTGGGGGTGACCTGCCTGAACCTGGGTTATTTGAACACCGAGGATTCCCTGGCCACCCCGCGCGAAGTGGCCGAACGCGAGGGCGAGGGACAGCTGATTCCGGTACACGATGTCGTTCAGGTGGTGCGCATGGCCTTGAGCCTGTCGTCGGCCAGTTTTGTCCGGGAGCTGACGCTGCCTGCAATCCTTGATGAGCGCTTCTAACTTGCAGTAACCACTGATCCGCCGTTGCGCTCGCCCGTGCACGGCGGACTATCATGGATGGTTGAAATACCCCCGAGCAGGCCCTTAGCCGCCGTTTAAAGCAGTCATCCCGTGGCGTCGGACACGCTCGTCGCCCCATTTTGGGAGACTCAGCCATGAAAGTCGTGGTCATCGGTGGTACCGGCCTGATCGGTACACAGCTGTGCGCGAACTTGCGAGCGAAAGGGCACAAGGTGCTGGCCGCGTCACCGCAGACCGGGGTCAATGCCCTGAGCGGTGAAGGCCTGGAGCAGGCGTTGGAAGGCGCGGATGTGGTTGTCGATGTGGCGAACTCGCCGTCGTTCGAAGACTCTGCAGTACTGCGCTTCTTCGAAACGTGCGGGCGCAACCTGGTTGCCGCCGAAAAGGCCGCGCAGGTGAAGCATCACATTGCGCTCTCGGTCGTGGGTACCGAACGCATGCAGGACAGCGGGTATTTTCGCGCCAAGCTGGCCCAGGAGAACCTGGTCAAACAATCGGGTGTGCCTTACACCCTCCTGCGCGCCACGCAGTTTTTCGAATTCATGGGCGCGATCGCCTATTCCGGCGTCGACGGCACCCGTGTGTGCCTGAGCACCGCCGCGTTGCAGCCGGTGGCCTCGGCGGATGTCGCCAGAACGCTGGCCGATCTTGTCGATAAACCTGCGGCCAATCGTACCTTTGAGGTCGCAGGACCTGACCGCCAGCCGCTGGTCGAGTTCGTGCGCAGCTATCTGCAGTATCAGCACGACCCTCGCGAAGTGATCGCCGATCCCCAGGCCAGCTATTTCGGCGCGCCGATCGACGACCACTCGCTGACGCCCGGCGCTGATGCGATCACCGGCACGCTGCACTTCCAGACATGGTTGAAAACCACACCTGTGCAACGCTGAATCGACCAGGAGAGCATCATGCGCATCCAGTCATTGCTTGTGCTTTTACCCTTGATCGGCGCCACGGCCGTTCAGGCCCAGACTCCGACCACCAGCGCGCCACCACCCACCGTGACCCCGGTGATGACCCACGCGCTACCTGACTATCCGGGCAAGGAAGTGTTGATCCTGGAGGTGGCCTATCCGCCAGGGGGCGCCGACCCGGTGCACCGTCATGACGCTCACGGTTTTGTCTATGTGCTGGAGGGCTCGGTGGTCATGGGCGTCCAGGGCGGCAAGGAAGTCACCTTGATGCCCGGTCAGGCCTTTCATGAGGGCCCGGCCGACATTCACACGGTCGGGCGTAATGCCAGCCAGGACAAACCGGCGAAGTTCGTAGTGTTCCTGCTCAAGGATGCCAACAAGCCCGCGGTACTGCCGGCGCCTTGATCAGGACGAAATTGCCGCTGTCGCCCGACGCCTACGCACAGCCAGCTTGGCGGTGAGTTTGAGGGCGATGGCGGCAAACATCGTCGAGAAGGCCAGTACGTACCAGCTGCCCATGGGAATGCGCTTGTAGAACGACAGGCAGAACACCAGGGCGATGACCCAGGTACCGGTGCTGTGCAGGCGCTTCCAGGCCTGCGAGCCGAGCAGGCGCATCGGAGCCTTGAACGAGGTCAGGGTCAACAACAGGATGAACACGTAGCCGAAAGTGCCGGGCAAGCTGGAAGTCACCGTGCGCCCGGCCCAGAACAGCGCCGGAAACTGCTGGGCATACTGGTAGATCAACACGCCGTGCACGGTGTGCGAGATGGCAAACGCCAGGCCCAGGTAACGCCGCTCGCGCACCAGCCGCCGGGTCATGTCTCCCGGCACCAGGATGGCCAGCGACGAGGCTAGAAAGGTCAGCAGGAACAGAGCGAACGAGCTGCGGGCGGTGGCGCGGATGGCGCTGCGCAGGCCGTCCGAACCCAAAGGTTGCGCGGCCAGGATCAGGGCGGTCATGGCCAGGGTGAGCACGGCCAGCAGACCGAACAGTTTCCAGCCCGAGGGCAAGGCGCTGAGTTTCATTGAAGGCTCCAGAGACAGGGGGTGACGACGGGGTGTCATCGCCGGATCTGTGCGCAAGTCTCTCTGGGGCGTTTATCTGCAGTGTGTCGGTCAGCGCGGGGTTCTGTATCGTTGTGTACCGAGGGCGCTACACGACCTGTGCGGGCAGTTCGATCTGCGCGCACAAACCACCGTCTGCACGGTTGCTCAGGGTCAGGCTGCCGCCGATGGCCTGGGTCAGTTGCTGGGCGATGGCCAGGCCCAGGCCGGTACCACCAGTGGTGCGATTGCGCGAGCCTTCGACGCGGTAGAACGGCTTGAGCACCTCGTCCAGCTCATCGGCGGGAATCCCGGGGCCGTTATCCAGCACACGGATAAACGTGCGACGGCCCGCCGCGGAATCCACTTCCAGTTGCGCGGCACCGGCAAACTTCAGGGCATTGTCGATCAGGTTCACCAGGATCCGGCGCAGGGCATGTGGACGGGTATCGATGACGGCGTCCGTACAGGCTTCAAGGGTCACCTGCTGGCCGCTGTCCTGGTAGTCGAGCACCAGGCTGTCGAGAAAGGCATCCAGTTTGACCCGGCAGCTGGCCTCGGTGCTGCCGTCGATGCTGCGCGCATAGGCCACGCCCTCGCGCACCAGGTGTTCCATGGCTTCCAGGTCGCTCCAGAGTTTGTCTTTCTCGAGGGAGGGGTCCATCACCTCGACCCGCAGTTTCATCCGCGTGATCGGTGTTTGCAGGTCATGGGAAATCGCTGCGAGTAGCTGCATGCGTTCCTTGAGGTAGGCGGTAATACGCGACTGCAATGAGTTGAAGGCCACCGCCGCGTAGCGCACCTCGCGCGGGCCGCTTTCATCCAGCAGCGGACCGGGGGCGTTGGGGTCGAGGCTGTCCACGGCATGAGCCAGGCGGGTCAGCGGGCGGATCGCGGTTTTCACCGCCAGCCAGGTGCACAGCAGCAAGAGTGCCAGCTGGATCAGCAGCACCACCGGCAACCAGGTCGACAGCGGTATGGACGCCGGGGTGACGTCTACGGTCAGCGGTTTGCCATCGGCCAGGCGCAGGTGCACCTGAAAGTGCGGATTAGGGCCGGGAATGGTCTGGAAGCTCAACGGGTATTGATGGCCGATGGCTTTGTCGATGGACTCGGCCGCCATCGGTGCGTCGCGCAATGACAACGCCTGGCCCGGCAGGCCTTCATCCAGGCGGTAGCGGTAGTTACGCCGCTCCAGGCGCTGCAGCCAGCTCTCGCGCTCTGCGGCTGGCAAGCGGTCGAGGATGGCCACCGAGGTAGAGACATCCTGCTCCAGGTTACCGAGCATCATCGAACGCGAGCTGACATAGCGCTCATAGAACTGAAAGCTGAACGACAACCCATAGGCCAGCACCAGGCCAGTGAAGAAGATCAGTGCCAGGCGTGAGGCCAGGGTCCGCGGCCAGCGCAGTGGCGTACTCATGACTGCGGCTCGACCAGTTGCACCGGCAGTGAGAACACGTAGCCTTCGCTGCGCACGGTTTTAATGAACGCCGGCTCGCGCGCATCGTCCTGCAGGCGCTGGCGCAGGCGGCTGACCAGCAGGTCGATGGAGCGGTCGAAGATGTCCGCCTCGCGGCCCTGGGTGAGGTTGAGCAGCTGTTCGCGGCTGAGCACCCGCTGTGGGTGGTCAAGAAACACCCGCAACAAGCGGTATTCGGCGCCACTGAGGGCCACCAGCGTGCCGTCGCGGTCCAGCAGGTGGCGGGCGGTGGTGTCCAGGCGCCAATGGCCAAAGCCGATCAAACGGCTGCTTTCGCTGATGGTCAGGTTCGGCGGCAGCATCCGCGTGCGGCGCAGCACGGCATTTATCCGCGCCAGCAGCTCACGGGCCGAGAAGGGCTTGGTCAGGTAGTCGTCAGCGCCCATTTCCAGGCCGATGATGCGGTCGGTTTCGTCATTGCGCGCGGTCAGCATAAGCACCGGCGTGGTCTTGTGCTTGCCGGCGCGCAACTCGCGGCACAGCACCAGACCGTCGTCACCGGGCATCATGATGTCGAGCACGATCAGGTCGACCACATTCGACTCCAGAAAGGCGCGCATCTGCCGGCCGTCGGCGACGATGGTGGTGCGTAGCCCGTTTTTCTTCAGGTAGTTGCCTACCAGTTCTCTGATTTCGCGATCGTCGTCGACGATCAGCACATGATCGATATGATCCATGCCCGGCTCCTGTTCAAGCGCTTTGGCCTGAAGTGTACAGAGCCCGGTGGCGCTTGCCTGCCGGGGTTTGTATTGCAGTGTATCTGTTGTGGCGGCAGATACCTGAAGAGGCAATGCAGGCTGTTCCCGACACATCGGCGATACCTTGCGCGCCTCAAATAGGTCTCAACGGGGAGGGCCCTTCCTCTCCGGCAGAGGGTGAGATTTTCACCTGGGAGACTCGACATGACTATCAAGACCCTGGCTCGCATCAGCCTGTTCGCCCTCTTCGGTTTCGGCGCCTTCAGTGCCTTTGCCGACAGCAGCATACCCGTGCAGAACTATCATTACGGCCAGCATCTGGACGTGAAGAAAGTCCTGTCCATCCACGAAAACAACAACGGCGAGGCTTGTGGTGTGGTCACCGCGAAGATGGACTACCTGGACTCCAAGGGCCAACCGCACAGCCTGCAGTACCAGACCTACGCCACCGGTGCCTGCCACGAAGGCGGCTAAGCAGCCTCAAGGAGCGAGTCGCTTATGTCTATGTTCACTTACCTGGGCGGCGCCTGGCGCCGTCTGAATCCGAGCCGGCGCAGGGTTGCTGTGGCCGCGGCGCTGGCCCTTGCTGTGGTTGGTCTGGGCCTGGGCGGGCGCTTGTTCGCCGGTCCGTCGCAGCTGGATACGCTGGGGCCGATGCCCGAGCTCAGCGGTGCAGTGCAGTGGCTCAATTCGCCAGCGCTGGATCGCGAAGCGCTAAAGGGCAAGG
This sequence comes from Pseudomonas sp. GZD-222, assembly GCF_049310525.1. NCBI lineage: Bacteria > Pseudomonadati > Pseudomonadota > Gammaproteobacteria > Pseudomonadales > Pseudomonadaceae > Pseudomonas > Pseudomonas sp. GZD-222. The sequence goes on along the minus strand of NZ_JBMOWO010000069.1, from coordinate 2,463 downwards.
TGGTGCTGGTCGACTTCTGGACCTATGACTGCGTCAACTGCCAGCGCAGCCTGCCGTACGTCAACCGCTGGGCCAAGCGCTACGCCGATCAGGGCCTGGTGGTGATCGGTGTGCATACCCCGGAATACGACTACGAAAACGAGATCGACAACGTGCGTGAGCAAGTCGCCAAGTTGGGCATCGAGTACCCGGTGGCCATCGACAATCGCTATGCGATCTGGAATGCCTTCGGCAATCAGTTCTGGCCGGCTCACTACTTCGTCGATGCCCAGGGCCAGGTACGCTTTGTGCACTTTGGCGAGGGCGCCTACGACGCCCAGGAGCAAGTGATCCAGCAACTGCTGGCCGAGCAGCGCGGGCTTGCTCCTTGAGGCTGCTCAGCGATCAGGAAAGGAAACCGCCATCGACATTCAGCGCAACCCCGGTGGTGTAGCTCGAGGCGTCACTGGCCAGGTACAGCACCGCGCCAGCCATTTCTTTCGGATCGGCTACGCGCTTGAGCGGGATCTGCTGCAGGGCGGTGTTGAGGATGGCGTCGTTCTTCACCAGCGCCGAAGCGAATTTGGTGTCGGTCAGGCCGGGCAGCAGGGCGTTGCAGCGGATGCCAAAGGGCGCACATTCCTTGGCGAAGACCTTGGTCATGTTGATCACCGCCGCCTTGGTCACCGAGTAGATGCCCTGGAATACGCCCGGTGAAACGCCGTTGATCGAGGCGACGTTGATGATGCTGCCGCCGCCGTTTTCACGCATCAGCTTGCCGGCCTCGACCGACATGAAGAAGTAGCCGCGGATGTTCACATCGACGGTTTTCTGGAACGCGCCGAGGTCGGTGTCCAGGACGTTGCAGAACTGCGGGTTGGTCGCAGCGTTATTGACCAGGATGTCGAGGCGGCCGAACTGTTCACGGATCGCGGCAAATGCCGCGCCGATCTGCTCCATTTCACCGATATGGCAGGCGATCGCCGTGGCTTTGCCACCGGCCGCAACGATTGCGTCGGCGACCTGCTGGCAGCCTTCGAGCTTGCGGCTGGAGACAATCACGTGCGCACCTTGCTGGGCCAACAGGTGGGCAATGGCCTCGCCGATGCCGCGGCTGGCACCGGAGACAAAGGCGATCTTGCCGTCGAGGTCGAACAGTTGGGTCTTGGACATGGTGTTTTCCTTGTTGTAGTCGTCAGAGGCTGGATTTGGCGATGACCTGCAGGCTCATGTGCTCCAGCAGTTTGTTCATATGAATGAACTGGGCGAAGCGTTTGTCCTGGGTCTGGCCGTGATAGAAGCGGTAGTAGATCTGCTGGACGATCCCGGCCAGGCGGAACAGGCCGTAGGTGTAGTAGAAGTCGTAGTTGTCGATTTTGATCCCGGCGCGCTCGGCGTAGTAGTCGACGAACTGCTGGCGGGTGAGCATGCCCGGGGCGTTGCTCGGCTGACGGCGCATCAGTTGCACCGGTGCCGGGTCATTGGCTTCGATCCAGTAGGCCAGGGTGTTACCCAGGTCCATCAGCGGGTCGCCGATGGTGGTCATTTCCCAGTCGAGCACGCCGATGATGCGCATCGGGTTCTCGGCATCGAGGATGACGTTGTCGAAGCGGTAGTCGTTGTGCACGATGGCAGGCTTGGGGTGATCGGCCGGCATTTTTTCACGCAGCCAGGCGATGACCTTTTCCCAGCGCGGCGCATCCGGGGTCAGGGCCTTTTCATAGCGGCTGCTCCAGCCTTCGATCTGGCGCTGCACGTAGCCTTCAGGCTTGCCCAGGTCGCCCAGGCCGCAGGCGTTGTAGTCGACCTGGTGGAGTTCGACCATGCGTTCGATAAAGCTCTTGCACAGTGCCTCGGTGCGTTCGGCATCCAGGCCCAGTTCCGGCGGCAGGTCCGAGCGCAGGATGATGCCCTTGACCCGGTCCATGACGTAGAACTCGCCGCCGATCAGCGCCTCGTCGGTGCAATGCACGTAAGCCTTGGGGCAGTACGGGAAGCCGCTGTTGAGCTGATTGAGAATGCGGAACTCACGGCCCATGTCATGCGCCGATTTGGCTTTGTGGCCGAACGGTGGGCGGCGCAGGACGAACTCGCGCCCGGGGTACTGCACCAGGTAGGTCAGGTTGGAAGCGCCGCCGGGGAACTGGCTGATCTGCGGCGTACCGCTGAGGCCGGCAATGTGTGCCTTCAGATAAGGGTCGATGACAGCGGCATCGAGTTCTTCGCCGGGGCGGACCTGGGTGGACTGGTCGGTGAGCGTCATACTTTTCCCTTATGATTGAAGCCAGAGATTATTGGCTAATCTAATTCTCGCGCCACACCCGGACAAGTCTGGCACAGCCTTATAGGCCAGCGTGTTGCTGGTCGATCAACGTCCCTGATGGCGGGAGGGGCATACGGTGGGAGCGGGGGGGGGGGGGGGGGGGGGGGGGGAGAGAGGAGAGCGAGTCGGTAGGGAGCAGCCCAGCTACCGACCAAGAAAAG